>CAYQKJ010000071.1:0-5024 GCA_964418195.1 uncultured Methanosarcinales archaeon
GTAATTTATTTTTTAATTATCATTTATTTTATTTTTTATAATTATTTAATAATTTATTTTTATTATTTATTTTATTAATCATTAACCATAGTCAAGCTGCTTAATGTTAAATGTGTGGTGAATATAGTGATAGGGCAATACTTCGCTTTTGCAGTTAAATGGCTTTTGAAGAGAAGGCTTAGGTCTTGGCTTACAATCTTAGGCATTTTCATAGGGATTGCAACTGTTGTTTCGTTGATAGCATTGGGTCAAGGCGTCAAAATAGTTGTTGAAGAGCAGTTTGCACAGCTTGGAACAGATAAGCTGTTAATAAGCCCCGGCGCAGGATTTACTTCATCTTTTGCACAGGGAAGTTCTATTCTAACAGAAGATGACCTGGATGTTGTTAGAAAAACAAAGGGAATTGAAATTGCCGGAGGAATGGTTTACAAGGTATCTTCTGTTGAATACAAGAACCAATTAAAATACACTTGGATTACGGGAATACCTGTCGATGATTCTGCAAGAGTTATAGAAGACATGCAAAGCCTGAAGATAAAAGAAGGGCGCATGCTAGAAAAAGGGGACACTTACACAGCAGTAATTGGAATTCTGCTCTCAAAAGAAAATGAATTTTTTAAAAAGCCAGTAAGTGTCGGGGACAGGATAAAGATAGGCAATGCCTATTTCAAAGTTTCAGGAATAATGGACACGATAGGAAACCCCCAAGATGATAGTCAAATACTGATACCCATTGAGCAGGCAAGGGACATCTTTAACAGTAAAAAAGCGCTCGATATGATAATAGCAAAAGTTCAGGCAGGGGATTCTCCTGACAAAGTTGCAGAATCTGTAAAAAAAGAACTGAGAAGGTCCCGCCATTTAAAAGAAGGAGATGAGGACTTCACAGTCCAAACAACAGCACAACTTATGTCATCTTTTAACATTATCCTGACTGCTGTTCAGTTTGTACTCATAGGAATTGCCGCTATTTCCCTGATTGTTGGCGGCATTGGAATCATGAATACTATGTATACTTCTGTTTTGGAAAGAACCAGAGATATTGGTGTTATGAAAGCAATAGGAGCTAAGAATTCTGACATACTCCTGTTGTTTATTCTTGAATCAGGGCTTTTGGGGCTGGTGGGTGGGATAATCGGCATTCTTTTTGGAATTGCAATAAGCAAGCTAGTTGAAAGATTTGCAACAATTGCACTGCAAACGAACATGCTTGTTCCGCATTTTTCACCACAGCTGTTAGTTGGAGCATTGCTTTTCTCTTTTTTAATAGGCACGGCATCTGGACTGATACCGTCTATGCAGGCATCCAGAATGAGCGTAATAGACAGCATAAGATACAGATTGTGAATTAAGATTAAACTATGAATAAAGACCATGGACGATGCAAGATATAGAGTAGTCAAAGATAAAAGCAGAAATGATGAAATAGCTAAAATGAAATCAAAAATGATGGAAGAGTTAAAATGATAGCAGAATCATTTAGAATAATAATAAGATACATAAAAGGAAGGAGAACTAGGAGTTTTCTCACAATCATAGGCATCTTTATAGGAATCGCAGCTGTTGTGGCATTAATCTCATTAGGGCAAGGATTGCAGAATGCAGTGAACTATCAATTCTCTAAGATAGGCTCAAACAGAATAATAATTGGCCCTGCAGGCGCTATTGCAGGCCCGACATCTTCTGGACTTACAACTGCAAAACTCTATGAAAAAGATGTTGATACAGTAAAAAAAGTCAATGGGGTTGAGTTTGCAACAGGCATTTACTCTTCTATAGAACTGGTTTTTTTTAAAAATGAAAAAAAATACATTCCGATATTGGGTTTGGATAATGATGCTGAAACAACCAAATATGTAGAAAAAATAGGGCTTTATGATATTGAAAAAGGCAGAAACCCCAGACCTGGAGAGAAATACAAAGCAGTTTTGGGCAATAAGGTTGCAGAAGAGGCATTTGACGAAAAAGTAAATGTCGGCGATTCAATAAAAATAGGGGGAATAGATTTTGAGGTTATAGGAATACAATCGCTGATAGGAACAGGCGTTCAGGACCGAATTATTAGGATACCAAAAACAGCATTGAATGAAATACTTTCAATATCAGAAGAGGTCTCTTCCATTGTGGTTACTGTAAAAGAGGATGCAGATACTGTTGAAGTGGCAGACAGAATAAAAGAGGAACTAAGAAAAGCGCATCACGAGAAAAAGGGAGAAGAAGACTTCTCAGTTCAAACTGCACGCAATGTAATAGAGGCCTTGTTGAGCATAATAGCAGTGATACAGGCGCTTCTGGTAGGAATTGCAGCCATCTCTCTGCTTGTTGGTGGCATTGGAATTATGAATACTATGTATACTTCTGTTTTAGAGAGAACCAGAGATATAGGCATTATGAAGGCGATTGGCGCCAAGAATTCAGATGTGTTGTTAATATTCATACTTGAATCAGGCTTTTTCGGGCTTTTTGGGGGCGCAATAGGAGTTTTGATAGGAGTGACTCTGAGCAAATTAGCTTCTCTTATAGCATTCCAGGTTCTAAAAGTCAATATTCTAAGAATAGAAATAACACCTCTGCTAATAATAGGGCCTTTGCTCTTCTCGTTCTTAATAGGAGTGGTTTCAGGAGTGTTCCCGGCGATGCAGGCATCAAGGCTTAAACCTGTGGATTCATTAAGATATGAATAAAAATTGCAAAAACAGAAGCAAAAACATTGAAATTATCGAAAGTTTTATATATACCAACATACAATTTTCTAATGGATTTTAGACGAATCTTTTTAAACATAATTTAGAGAAGATTTAGAGAAGAAATATTCAAGCATAAAATAAAAAACATAAATATAAAAACAATAATGTAGAGTGCATAGAGCGCAATTGCACAATTTGTCATTAAGCAAACATTATTAAACATCATTTATTAACAACATTATTAAAAAAGAGGTGATCCCTTTGAATTTTCTAAAAAGCAGGAAAGCAGAAAAAGAACTGCAGATGATATTCGGACTGTTCATACTTTTGATAATATCACTTATTGTTCTAAGCTTGTTCTTTAAATTCACAGAAAAGAGCAGCGGAAAGCTAGAAGGCGCCTCTACAGAATATTTTACAAAAGCAGAAAAAGAGAAGGCAATACAAGCATGCCAAGTATTGTGTGACGGCATACTTGATGATAACACATTAATTGAATTCTGCAAAAAAACACAGGCAATAGACTGGAATGGAGATAAAACTCTTGGTGGAAAGGTAAGCTGGGGAAAATGGGAATTCTGTGAAGACACAATTCCTTGCTTTGTGCTTGTGGATAATTGCCAGCAAGGAAAATATGATGGAATATACTGTAAGGAGATACTATCAAACCCAGACTACAACAGCCAAGCCACTTATGCAAAGCTTGCGGCAGGAACAGCTGCTGACAAGTGCGGTTTGTGCAGTGATTGTAGCAGTTTAGATTGTGCTGCAAACTGGAGATGCAAGTTTGGATATCATGAATAAATCTTCAGCGAGTAATCAGATTTCTTATATTTTTCTTTCTTAATTTTTTGTCTAAATTTATTAAAGATGTAAAATCTTATCTCAGCTTCAATCTCAAAAATCTGTTTAAAAACCAAAAAATATAAATCAAGGCAATATAAACAGCATAAAAAAGAGGTGACATTATTTTTATATTCCAATCCTTAAAAAGAAGAGCAGCCACTCTCACAACCTTTGTGCTGATAATTGGAATGATATTCGTATCAATGGCTGCAATAGGTGTTCTTAGAAATATTTCTCTTCAGCAGGCAAAGGCTGTCGAATATGACTATACTGTGACTGTTGTCGAACAACTGAAAGAAGTCATAGACAAGGCAAATGCCTATCCTGACAATGCAGAATATCTAATAAAATTAAAAGACCCGATAATATATCAGGCAAATATAAGCAATAACAAAATCTCATTTTATTTTCCAAAAACAGACACTAAAAAAGATATATATTTCTTTTCTCCAGAAATAAGCGTTGTGCCCTCCAGTTTTGAAACCTCTGGCATAATTCATGTTTACAAAAAAGACAACAATCTTTATATCACAAATCAATTGTTATGCAACACCACAGATGACAAATGTGATGCTGGATGCATAGCATTAGGACTTTGCGACCCTGCATGCTACAGGAAAAATACTCATGATGTCTGCAATCCATATTGCCTTGATACAAACAAAAACGGTAAAATAGACCAGCATGATTCTGATAACATATGCGACCCTGACTGCTATACCACTTATAAAAAAGGCTTTTATGATATTGATTGTGTGGATGAGGAAGACGGAATCTGCGACCCTGATACGAATAATATTGCGGACGGAATATGTGATAGAGACTGCCTGGGCACAAACGGTGTTTGCGATCCTGACTGCACTGAATTTGATGCTGACTGTCCGCACCAGGGAAACGGCATATGCGAGCCAATAAGGGGAGAGAGCTGCTTAAATGAAATAGTTGACTGCAACTGCAGCATCAACAACAAGATATGCAAGGCAGACTGTGGACCATTTATTGCTGATACAAAAACTGACGAATGGGGTTGCGTAGAAAAAACAGATATATCTAAAAAAGGAAAAGAATGCCGTGATGATTGCCAGTGTGACGCAAATTTAATCTGTGATACAAAATTCGGAACAATGCACTGCTGCCCTGAAAATGAATATTTTGATACTAAATCCAATAGCTGTGTTAATTACAAACTAGATGGAAAGTGCAATGTAGAAGGGCCATATTTTGAAAACTGCGATAACTCTCCAACTGATTGCAAATGCAGCGTGCTTGGACTTGGAGAGTGCTGTCCTAATTGCCTAAATGCAAAGCCAGAAGGTTGCTGTGATAAAGGTACAATAAAGTGCAATGGCAAGTGCAAAAAGATTGAAACTCCATTGAAAGAAAAGGAAAAGTGCGAATGCGATGGAGAATGCGGCAGTGATGCAAACAACAACAAAATGAAATGCTCAGCCAATTCTGAAAATGCAAATGACAAGGCATGTTGCCCTGAAG
>CAYQKJ010000072.1:0-4948 GCA_964418195.1 uncultured Methanosarcinales archaeon
ATAGAAAAGATATTATAAAAAATAGGAATATTATAATGAATAGCAATGAATGAAATATTATGAATAAAAAATATTAAAAATTATCAAGAATAATTGTATTACAAATCAGAATCACAAAAATCATCATAAAAAATCATAACAAAAAACCAAACTTCTTTCAAAATAATCTAAAACAAAAACTATAAAAGCCAGATAGCACATTTTCAATCAAAAAGAGGTGTTAGTTTTTTGAAGACAATCTATCCAAGGATAAGCGTAGAGAGCTCCTCCTTCTTTGTAACAACGACTGCAGCAGGGCTTATGAACATAAGAGCCCAATCATCACAAAGAAATATTCTTAGATATTTAGGCTTGTCAAATTTTGATTTCTTCTCAGTTGAAAGAGCGGAAAATGTGCGCGTGGATGAGCAGGTTAAGATGATGCTCCATCCTTACACAAGAATAAAGGATAGGAAATTCAAAAGAGTTTTAGTAGGAGCTGGCTCTGGAGCTACTGCTCATATTGCTAACTGCCTTGACTGCCCTATGCTTCCAAGCCATACGATGGTTGCAAAAAATCTTATAATTCCCATGAATCCTGACAACAAGGAAGATTATCTTAAATTAGCAGTTAGGATTGCTCAGCTGATACTCGCGCACAATAAGGGTATAGAAATCATAATCCATTATGACCCCATTCATGACAGATTGTGGCTTGAACGCTATGTGATTAATAGGATAAAATTCCTTGAAGTAAACCAGGCTTACAGGGATTTTTTTGAAGAAAGAATTGAAAAAGAAGGCGATATAATCTTTGTTTATAATTCACAGAAATTTGATTATTACAAGATAGCTGATAATATATTTTTGCAATTAGGCGGCTATGGAGGCATAAGCCAGCAGGAATATGAAAACGGCTCTGAAACAATAGACAGCTGGCTTGAAAAATCCCATTCATCAAAAAGGGGCGGCTGGAAGTTTGATTACGAAAAAACATCAAACGAGGAATCTGAGTGGGGAACAAGAAAAGAGTTCTGCAATAATGTTAGAGAATACTGCAAAGAGAAAGGCTATAATTTCATAGAGGTTAATATAAATCACATAATGGAAGCAAGCCTCCTGGCAGCCTGTCTCTGGCATTTGAGAAACAACAAGGACGGCAGGAGCAATGGCTTCTTGATAGAGACATCGTGGGCTCATTCGCCAACTGCAGCTGCCATGTCAAGATATGTGCCTTACTGGATTCCGTGGGCTGATTATAGTTCAATGGCTATTGCTGATGCGCATCTGAAGCAACTCACTAAGCTGGATATTCCAAGAGTTGCCAAGTTTGCAAGATATGCTGAATTGGGGCCGGACATTGCAGGAATGAAAGAGTGGGCTTCTGTGCTGGGAAAGTACTTTGGAGAAAATATTGAGTGCTTTGGCGATAGAACAGAAATAAACTATCCCAGTGGCAGAAGGGATATTGAGCTTTTTATAACGAGACTATTTGAAATACCTGGATTTATAGAATCTGTAACAGAATGGGCAGAGCAGATTAATGCGAAGAGCAGTGCTGAAGTGAGCACACAGGAATTTACAGTAACAGCAAAAAAACTTGGGCTAAATGTGAAGAAGTAATGAAAATAGAAAAAATGAATATGTTGATTAATGTCCCGTTTGAACGCGCCAATCTGAGCAGATAAGAAGATTAATGAGAAAAATTAAAGGCAAGCGAGTGAAATTAAAAAGATTAAGAAATGATATGAATGAAAATATATTGATGGGAAAATTAATTAATAACAGAGGAATAAGCACAGGAACAAAGAATAAATGCAAAATAGAAAACTTAACTTATAAAACCGCAGGTCGCAAATTATGAACAATAAAAACCAGAAACGAGTAAATAAACATGCAAATCATTAAAAAAACATGCGAAATTATTTTGCTTTTTTCTGCTTCTCTTTCCTTAAATGGAATGCTGAAGGCAGGTCAATCAGGTATTTTCCATCTGCAATCTTGAAGACAAGAGGCTGCTGTTTGAAGATGCGAACAAGGTCTAATTCATATTTGCCTGGTTTCATCACTCTCACTGATTCAAAGTCCAAAACTATCGGCTGGTTCTCTACTTCTTCCATTCCAACCATATCAATGACATCCTTTTCAATCTCCTTCTTTTCCGCTTCAGTAAGGCTGACTGTGGCCTCCTTTAATTCTGAAAGTCTCTCCTTCTTTATGTAGAAAAAAAGTCTGCCTCCGCACTTGCAGCCCTTAAGAATTTCCTGTGCAGTATCGTCATAAATTGTTCCGCATCTCACACATTGATGTGGCATTTGTTCACCATGGAAAAGTTTTAGATTTCTATTTGGAAATATGAAAAAAAATTATTATAAGCGTTATGAAAGATAATTAAAAAATTACCTTGACTTTTTCCTTTTCCTTCCCTTTCTAACATCTTCTGCAAAAAGCTGTATCTTGTTCGGGTCCTTTTTTATTTCCTTTATTACAGAAGCAGGTCCTATTACAGTAAAGCCTTGCCTGTTTCCAAGCAGCATGCTGAAGAACTGATTTCTGAATCTTCCCAAGACATCATTTCCTTTCTTTTCAGATGAGATAACTGCCATCTCAATGCCTTTGAACTCATCATCTATTTCTTCCATCGTGGTTTTTATGAGCTCTGTTTCCTCCTCTTTCTGCAATCTTCCTTCAAGCACTACAATCTTGTCCTCTCTTGCAATCTTCAATAATTTTCTTATCTTTCCTATGGATGAAAGTCTTTCAATCTCGGAATACGGGACAAACTGCAAAGTTATCATCTTCAAAACCTCAAATCATATTCTCCATAAATATTATCAATTATCTTCCGGCCACCTCAAAAAGGCCTTTGTAAAATTCTTCTATATTATTGCCGTATTTCGCTGATATCCCGACTATCTTATACTGCGGAAATGCTGATTCTATCTTTTTGACACTTGCCTTTTTCAAGTCCGTCTTGTTTGCAACTATAAGCACAGGAATCTTTCTTGCTTCTAAATTGCCTACGATTGTGATATTGACTTGTGAGTATGGATCTTTTGTAGCATCCAGAACCACTACAACCACATCCATGTTGTCAAGCCATTTTATTGCATCAATAACTCCTTTTGTGGCTTCTTTTGCGCGCTCCTTTGCCTCTTTTTCGCTCAAGCCAGCTTTCATGAAATCCTCATAGTCAATCTTTGTCGCAATTCCAGGCGTATCCACAAGATTGAATGAAAGTTCCTTGTTGCCTGATTTTATGCTGACTTGTTCTTTTATCTGAATTTCCCTAGTCTCATGGCCAATGCTAGAAACCTTTCCCAAATCCTCGCCTAACCAGTCCTGGCATATTCTATTTGCGAGTGTTGTTTTTCCGCCATTTGGAGGACCGTAGATTCCTATCTTCAGATGCTTTTTCTTTCTAAAAATATTCCTGAAGAACCTGTTCATCCAGTTAAAAAATGTAACCATAAGCCATCACTTTATTCAGAGTGTTTAAATATTTTACTATATAAAAAAGTTTCTTTCTTTTTAATTTTATCTGAGATTTTAGGCAAAAAATCAGCCAGACTCCATTCTTATTATCTCATGAATCTCGTTCTTTGAAACTGCACAGCCTCGAAGCTTAAGCCCCCAGAGCAGGGCATCAAGAAGCACTCGCTTTGGGTTTGTTATACCATTGCCTACAAGATATTTGTCAAGAAAGCCATGCTCATAAGCCACAACTATGAGCTCAACAGACCTTATAATTTTGACATTTCTGACAAGCTCTCTGAATCTTCTGATGTTTTGCTGGTTTACCTCAACCCTTGAATGGAGTTTGCTCTGCAATAAATCTTTCAGTCTTTTTGGCTCTTCAATAAGTAGCCTTGTTGTTCTCTCATCAACAACATAAGCTGAAGATTTTAAAATTATGCTTGTAGCAAGAGACTCTATTTCTCCGCGATGCACAATATTAATCCACGAACCTTTTGTC
Source organism: uncultured Methanosarcinales archaeon (assembly GCA_964418195.1). GTDB lineage: Archaea > Nanobdellota > Nanobdellia > Woesearchaeales > 0-14-0-80-44-23 > CAYQKJ01. The sequence continues at coordinate 3,956 of CAYQKJ010000072.1, forward strand.
CTGAAACATGTGTTTGCAAGTCCAAGCAGCTCTGATGATAAATTCTTTGCATCTTCATTTTCCGCTACATTCAATACTCCTGAGTTTATGGCTTGAAGAACCTGCAATGCATTGAATTCAAATCTTTTTGTATTCAGAGGATTGTCAACCAGCTCTGCCTTGACTGCCTTGCAAATGTAAAAGTCGCCATTGAAGTTTTCCTTCAAGGAAAGCAGAGTCCAGAGCAGATTGTTCATTGTAAGGCTTATTATCGAGCTCGAATCAAAAACAATGTTTTTCATATTGCAACACTCAAATAATACTTAGTTTTATTTCATAGTCTTATTTCATGGTCTTATTTGAAAAGCTCCCTTGCAAAGCTTAGCCTTTGCTTCACCCTTCCTGCTGTGTAAACATCAGTAGCCGCAGTGTTTCCAATATAGTTCATCAGCTGCCACTGCGATATGCCAAGAATCTCGGCAGCCCTTGCTGACGATATTCCATGCTCGTAAATCTTGCTTCCCTTCTTTATCCTTGCCTGAGAAATCACTTCCTCAATGTAAAGCTTTATTTTGCTGTCAGTTTCTGAAATAAAATTCAGCAGTTCCTTTACAATATCTTTGTATTCTTGCAGCCTGTTGAGGATTAAATTGTTCTTTGCAGCTGCAATCTTAACTGAGATTTTTTCAGCAAGCACTCCATCATGATGTCTTTCTATTATTTTTGAGAGAGAATATATCAGAACAGCAATAACAATGGATTCCTCATCCTGAAAAATGCTGGCATTATGTATTGTATGATTGCTCAGTTCCCTAAGCTTAAAACCATCTTCTTGTTTAACAAATGTCTCTGCGTCATTGAGCACAGAAATAATGTCCTTTCTAACAACCTCTTCCATTCTGAAAAGAAATATGTGGCAATTATATAAAGTTTTCTTAGGAAAAAGAAAAAAACAAAAAATATAATAAATTACAAATATGTAATAAACAAAATATAAAAAATCACAAATAAAAT
>CAYQKJ010000073.1:0-4926 GCA_964418195.1 uncultured Methanosarcinales archaeon
ATTCTATATTCTATAATATGATGGAAGCGTAAAAGGAGTAACAAAACTCGCTGCTCGGAGCTACATAAAAACAAAAAAAATTCTTTTGGAATTTTTTGTTCAAGAAACGCCCAAGCGTTTCTTTGAATCCATAAGGATTCGCAAAAAAATCCTCAAGGATTTTTTGCGCACAAGACCCTGTCCTTGCGTTTTGTGTGCGGGGTGTTATTGCTTTATTGCTGTTATTGCTTATCGCATTGGTATTGCAAATAAAACAATAATAAAAATAATAATTAAAGACGATATAACTGAGTGCTTAAGCTAAACAACTAAAAAATATAACTGAAAAAAAGAATATATTGAAAGTATTGAAAAGATAGTTGACTATGCTTTAATTCTGCATCTATTCCATGCTCTTAATCTGCCCTTCTCCACTTCACGCCATCTTTTGTGTCGTCCAGCAGTATTCCCTTGCTCTTTAGAATGTTCCTTATCTCATCTGCCTTTGCGAAGTTCCTGCTTTTTCTGGCTTCTTCCCTTTCATTTATTAGCTTCATAATTTCTTCAGGCAATTCCTTTTCTTCTTTTATTTCTCCAATAACTCCAAGCACAGAATCAAACTGCATCATAAGCTCAAATCCCTTTTTGGCAGAATTTTTGTCTAATGAATCTTCTGCTATTCTCTTGTTCATCTCTGTAATGAAATTGAAGACTGCTGCCAAAGCATCTGAAACATTGAGGTCGTCTTCAAGCGCCTTATCAAAGCCCTTCTTCGCATTCTTTATCAGCAATGCTGTTTCTTTTTTCTTTTCCTTATCCAATTTTCCTGTTTTCTTTTTTGACTCTGCAATCTCTTTCAATCTGGCTGCAAAATTCACAAGCTTGTCAACATTGTTCTGCGCTGCTTCCAAGGCATTGAATGTGAAGTTCAGCTGCTGCCTGTAATGGGTTGACATCAAAAGATATCTTATTGCCATTGGCTTGTATCCCTTTGCCAGGACATCTCTCAAAGTATAAAAGTTTCCAAGAGATTTTGACATCTTCTTGCCTTCCACAATCAGATGCTCACAGTGCAGCCAATAGTTAACAAATCTCTTTCCAGTTGCCCCTTCTGATTGCGCAATCTCGTTCTGGTGGTGCGGGAATATCAGGTCAACCCCGCCTGTGTGCATGTCAAATGTCTCTCCAAGATACTTCATTGACATTGCAGAGCATTCGATATGCCAGCCAGGCCTTCCCTTTCCATATTCTGTTTTCCAGAAAGTATCACCGTCTTCAGGATTCCATGCCTTCCAGAGTGCAAAGTCCTGGGCTTCCTCCTTGCTATACTCATCCTGGCTTACTCTCGCTCCTGCCTTTAGGTCTTTTACCTTTATCTGCGCAAATTTCCCGTAATCCTTGAACTTGGATATCTTGTAATAAACGGAATTGTCATCTGACTTGTAGACATAGCCGTTCTCGTCAAGTTTTTTAATCAGGGCAATCATATCAGGAATGTGCTCTGTGGCTTTCGGCATTATATCCGGCCTTTGTATGTTAAGCGCAGAAATGTCTTCCAAGAAATATATTGTGTATTTCTCAGTGAACTCCTTTAATGAAAGCCCCTCTTTTTTAGAATCCCTTATTGTCTTGTCATCAACATCTGTTATATTCATGACATGCAATACCTTGAAGCCCTCGTATTTCAGGAATCTTCTCAGCAAATCAACAAAAATGAAACTCCGCAAATTTCCAATGTGCGCAAAATTATAGACAGTGGGGCCGCAGCTGTACATCTTGACAGTGCCTGGCTCTATGGGCCTGAAAGTCTGCTTCTTCCTCGTGAGAGTGTTGTAAAATTTTATCATCTTAACCGCGTAATCAGTTGTTTATTTTGCTTTCTCAATTTCTCTCAAATAATCCAGTGCTTAAATATCTTTCTCCCCTGTCTGGCAGCACTGTGATTACTTTTTTATACTTTTTGCCCAGAATCTTTGCTGCAAAGATATTTGCCCCTGAACTTATTCCAACCAGAACTCCATATTCCCGCGCTAATTTTCTAACTTCCCTAATTGCATCATCGCTTTTCACTTTTATTACACCATCAATCAGCCCGATGTTCTCTTCAACAACCTTTGGAACAAAGCCCTCCCCGATTCCCTGTATCTTATGCAGTCCAGGTTTTCCTCCTGATAAAACAGCGGATTCTTCTGGCTCAACGCCAATTATCCTTATTTTTGGATTGAATTCCTTCAATGCTTTCGCAACTCCTATCAGAGTGCCTCCTGTGCCAATGCCTGCAACAAAAGCATCAATCTCGCCAGAAGTCTGCTCAATAATCTCTCTGCCCAATCCTATCCTGTGCGCTTCTATATTGTCAGGGTTTTCAAACTGCCTTGGAAGCCATGCATCTGGGTTTTTCCTTGTCAATTGATTGTATTTTTTGAATGCACCTTCCATGTTGTCTTTGACAGGCGTGAGAACTATTTCTGCACCAAAAGCTTTCATAAGATTTTCTCTTTCCACGCTCATTGATTTCGGCATTACCGCTATGAACTTATATCCCTTTATTGCAGAAATCATTGCAAAGGAAATGCCTGTGTTGCCAGTTGTGGCCTCTATTATCTTGCTTCCAGGCCTTAATTCGCCTCTTTCCTCTGCTTTCCTAATCATGTAAGCAGCCATCCTGTCCTTGATGCTGCCAGAAGGATTCGTGGTTTCAAGCTTTGCATACACCTTTCCTATCCTTATCAAAGGCGTGTTCCCTATCTGCTTTAGAATTTCAGAGCCAGCTTTGCTTCTGATTGATTTTTTGTTTATGATTGGCTCTTTGTTTATGATTGATTCTTTACTCCTGATTAACTCATAATCTCTTAAGGCGCCTTTTAAGGAGACTTGCAACTTGCCCAAGGCACCGGTAACCACCCTTTAGATTGCTGGTTTTTGCCTGATTTTGAATTGCATACATTTTGTTTACCTCCTGAACTCATTTTTGATTTTTGAACTTACATTTTTTTATGTTTTTTATGAAGCCATGATAAAATCACAGCAAATCAGAAAAATTAAACATCGCAAATTAAGCATCACAATAAAATGATAGCTATAAGTGAATGAAATAGAATCAGCAGCAACAACATCCAACTAAGGACTTACCTTTCATAAACCACTGATAAGTAGTACTAGTATTTATATTTTGCGTAAAAACCAGATAACTTTATAACTAAACCCATATAATCCAGGCCCTGGTGAGGCAAAATGGCATCAACTCCAAAAGAGCCGCAAAAGGCAAAATTTGATTTGGCAATTGACAAGGATGTGTATGACACTTTTATAAGAAAATGCTCTCAGATGGGCTATGCCCCAAAGACAATTGTTGAGCGGCTTGTCAAGAATTTCAATGATACAGGCAGGTTTTAATAAAGAAGCATTTTTTCTATTCTTTAAAGTATACTTTCTAAATATTATTTTGAACTATATTAATATTTAAATATAAGTTTAGTTAATACGCTTTCTGTTCATTTAAGATAAACAGAACATACTCACGATGAAAACAACATGAAACCAGCAACTGAAAAAACAGACGCGGAAAAACCTCAAGAAAGGCAGGAACAAAAAAAACCTGAAATTGAACCGTTGAAAATTGAACAATTAAAAATTGAGCTTGAAAAAAAGGAGCAGAAAATAAAAGAGCTCACAGAAACAGCCAAGAAGGTGCAGGCAGATTTTGAGAATTACAAAAAGGCAGTTGAAAAGAGGAACAGTGAATTTGTTGCTTGTGCGTCAAGAAACTTCATAAAGAAGCTCTTGCCTGTGCTGGACAGCTTTGAGCTTGCAATAAAGAATCATGCTGACAAGGAGAAAGTTGTCAAGGGCATTGAACTCTTGTATGCACAATTTCGCTCCATAGTTGAGGAAGAAGGGCTTGAAGAGATTCCAGCACTAAACTGCATGTTTGACCCTTACAAGCATGAAGCCCTGGTTATTGAGAAAACAGAAGATGAAAAAGAAGATGGAAAAATCGTTGAAGAATTTCAGAAGGGTTATGCTATAAACGGTGTTGTAATAAGAACAAGCAAGGTTAAGATAAAGAAGTTTGAGAAGCTGCAAGAGCACACTAAATCAGAAGATAAACACCAGACAGAAAATAAAAATCAGAAGATAGAAGGCAAAAGCGGAAAATAAAAAGAGTGGAAAATGATAATGCTGCAAAACAATAAAAGAGGTTGAGAATAATCGCTCCGGCAGATACAATCATAATTTCAAGCAAAACACCTAAAGAAGTTATTTTGAAATGGGGAATAGAATGCGCAAAGTGCGGCCACTGCTGCAGGTTTGGTTCAGGATACCTGCTTGATGAGGACATAAGAGAGATTTCAAAGCGTCTAGGCATTTCAGAAGATGACTTCAAGAGAAACTACGCAGAGGAAAAAAAGAGGTTCAACACCACGGTATTTCAGCTGAAGACTATAAAGCCGAATGCAAGGAAAAACTATGAGCAGTGCATATTTTTTGATGAGGGCAGACAATGTCTCATTCATGAAGCGAAGCCGCTTTATTGCAGAATCACAAACTGCAAACCACACTGCCCTGACGTGATTCAGTGGTTTGACCTCAACTACACAGTCAGGAGGGATGATCCTGAATCAATAAGGCAGTGGAACAGCTTTTTGCGCTTTAAAGAGCCGATTCCAGGAGGCAGAATAGAGGATTTGGTTCCTGATTCAGAATTAAGGGTTAAGATACTTGGCTATGAAATATTCGGAGAGGAAGATTTGGCAAAATTCAGGGAGGAGAGAGCGAACAAGAAATAGAAAATAATTATTCACAGCAAAGAAAAAAATAATCCAAAGCCGGAAAATAAAAATCATTTTCACCTTCATTTTCAGGTGTAAAAAAAGAGATTGAAAAGGAATAAGAAAAATAATTCATAGCTTAGGAAAAAATAAGTCGCAGCCGGAAATCACAAAT
>CAYQKJ010000074.1:0-4910 GCA_964418195.1 uncultured Methanosarcinales archaeon
GGATATGATAAATAAGACAGGAGTTATAACAAAAATTTTTGACGAGAAATATTTGGAAGATAAAGATTATTTCCCGCATGAGCAATGGCATTATGACATGGAAATAAAACCATTCGTCGCAGAACATGATACAAAGCTTTATGAGACAAAAGATGATTTTTGGAAAGCGTGGCCGCAATTCCATCCTGACAATATCTATGATTGGGCAAAAGCGGGAGGGGCTTTCTCCGCCGGCTCCATCTGGGGAGGTAACAATTTCTTATGGCAGAGAAAAGAGAAAAAGTATTATCTGGATGAGAGGACTTTTGAGCAAATACCTTTAAGCATAAGAAGCGGGCTATTGGGCTATACCGATCTTGTTTTGACTGCTGGAGCATTAAAGCACAATGCCTGGAAGATTCTTGCCTACAAGGGTTTGGATTATTTCCAAGATTTCCTGAGGGATTTCCCTGATGTGAAAGAGCAGTATGAAAGGGCTGTTTGGGACGCGTATACCTCTCTCTATGCAAAAAGCAGGGGAATGAATGTTTTTGAGATTTTGAGAGCAAGAATTCATGGGTTCTAAGTAAAAGAGAAATTCTACATGATGTCTGCCTTTACAATCTCTCCTGGCAGGGTTGTTTTTTCAGGCCATATCTTTCTTCCAGGATAGATTGAGGTGTTGATTCCTGTATGGACTTTATCTCCAATTATTGTGCCGAATTTTCTCCTTCCGCTGTTTATAAGCTCGCCCTTCACCATTGATTTGATGTGCTTATCATCATGCCTGAGATTTGCAGTTATGTTGCCTGCTCCGATATTTACATCATAGCCGATCACAGAATCTCCAATATAGGAGAGATGGGCAATATTTGAGTTGTCAAATATTATTGAATTCTTTATCTCAACACCATTACCGATGTGGCAGTTGCTGCCTATTGTTGTATAAGGGCGTATGTAGCAGTTTGGACCTATCTTGCAGTCCGCTCCTATTATTGCAGGACCTTCAATGTAAGAGCCATTCTTTATTATTGCACCCTTCCCGACTATCACTTCGCCATTGAGCGTTGCATTTGCTTCAACAGTTCCCTCTATCTTCTTTTTTATCTGCTTCAGAAAGAATTCGTTTATGTCTAGCAGAGACCATGGATAGGTTATTGGAAACCAGTAGTCCTTTACAATTTCAACGTTTACTTTTTCCCTCTTCGCAAGATTCTTCAGGAGGTCTGTCAGTTCATATTCTCCTCGCTCTGATTTCTGTATTTCTGAATCAAAAATTTTATTATCAAGAACATAAAAGGCGGTATTGGCGAGATTTGATACAAAATGCTTTGGCTTCTCAACAACATCTGCCAGAAAATTGTTTTCAACTATGAATATTCCAAAATTTTCCGGATCATCAACCTGCTTTGCAAGCACGCAATATTTGTGCTTGATGCAGGCTTCGATATCCTTTCTGCTATATAAGTCATCTCCCATTAGGAGAATGAATCTGCCTTTCAAAAATTTCTTGGCCTGCATAAGGGCGTGCGCAGTTCCAAGCTGCTCTTTCTGCTCAACATACTGTATCTTGATTTCACCGTAATCATTTCCAATGAGATTTTTTATCATATCATTCTTGAACCCAACGATTATTATTGCTTCTTTAACAATTCCTTCAAGCTGCTCGAGATTGTGCTCAAGGATTGTCTTATTAGCGACTTTCAGCAGCGGCTTTGGTCTGGTGAGTGTTAGCGGATATGTTCTGGTTGATTTGCCTGCTGCAAGTATTACAGCTGTTAAATATGCTGAATCTGCTTTTGAATCTGTTTTTTTGCCAGTGTTTTTGTCAGAATTATCTGCTTTTTTGTCAGGTTTTTTTTCGCTCATTTTGAACCACTCTCTCTTTTTGTGCCTAATTCTCTCTTGACTATATCAACAAGTTGGTTTGCAATAGCGTTTATCTGCTTTGCGTCTTTGCCCTCAACAAGTATGCGCATAAGGTTTTGCGTTCCTGAATATCTTACAAAAATCCTTCCAAAGCCGTTCAGCTCTTTCTCAAATTTTTTAATATTTTCCAAAAGTGAAGGCATCTTCTCAATAGGATTCTTGTCTTTCACCTCAACATTTATCAGGATTTGTGGAAACTTCGTCATGCATTTTTTTAATTGAGAGAGCGGCTTTCCTGTTTCCTTCATTATTTTCAGCATCTGCAATGCCGCTATTGTGCCGTCGCCAGTTGTAGAGTATTCTGCAAATATTATGTGCCCTGACTGCTCGCCTCCCAGATTGTAGCCATGTGCCCGCATTTCATCCATAACATATCTGTCGCCAACGTCAGTCCTGACGACTTTTATGCTGTGCTCTTTCATAGAGAGCTCCAAGCCGGGATTGCTCATGTGGGTTGCTACTATAGTATCCTTTTTCAGAATCCCTTTTTTCTTCATTTCAATTGCTGCAATAGCCAGTATTTCATCCCCGTCGATAATTTCACCATTTTCATCGCAGAATATTGCCCTGTCAGCATCTCCGTCAAGAGCAATGCCCAAATCTGCCTTGTGCTTCTTGACAGCATCAACCATTTCTTGAGGGTATAGCGCACCGCAGTTGAGGTTTATGTTCATGCCATCTGGGTGATTATTAAGCACAATCACCTCTACGCCCAGTTCAGAAAAGATGCTGGGGGAAATCTTGTATGCAGCACCATTTGCGCAGTCCAGAACAATCTTCAAGCCATTCAGCGAAATGTCCCTTGCTGAGGATTTTGCAAACTCAATATAGCGTCCTGCAGCATCATTTATTCTGAAAACCCTTCCAATCTGGTTGCCAATTATATCTGAAGTGTCAACATCTGAAAAGACAAGCCCTTCAATCTCTTCCTCAACACTGTCAGGAAGCTTAAAGCCTTCTGCTGAGAAGAACTTTATGCCGTTGTGCTCAGCAGGATTATGGGATGCTGATATCACTATGCCTGCATCAGCTGTAAAGCTTCTTGTAAGATGGGAGACTGCCGGAGTCGGCATTGGGCCCACTGCTATTACGTCAGCGCCTGCAGAGCAGAGCCCTGCAGCAAGAGCATTCTCAAAAGTGTAGGAAGAAATTCTGGTGTCTTTTCCAATCACAACTTTGCTCTTTTTGTTCTTGCTCTCAAAATACTTTCCGACGGCAATCCCAATCTTAAGAGCAATTTCAGGCGTCATTGGATACTTGTTTGCAATGCCCCTTACACCATCTGTTCCAAAGAGTTTTCTCATGATAACCACCTTATGCTAACTATTATGTTAATTCTTAAGCTAACCATTATGCTAACCATTTCTCCAAAAATGCTTTTGTAATGATTTTTCTGTTTTTAACTATGCAGTCTGCCCTTGAAAAGTCCTGGCAGGCGCTGTATGAGTTCGGAACTGCAATGCACTTCATGCCAGCATTTTTTGCTGCATCAACTCCGGCAGCAGAATCCTCAAAAACAAGGCATTCATGAGTTTTTACTCCCAGCTTTTTTGCACACAGAATGTAAATTTCTGGGTCCGGCTTCTTTTTTGTTACGTCATTAAAAGTTATTTCTGCATCAAAAACATTTGAATAATTTATCTTCTCAAGCACTTTTTTCTCAATCTCGGCTTTTGTGCTGGTAGCCAACGCTATTTTTTTGTTTTTGGATTTGAAAAAATTTATTGCCATAGCAAGATTAGGGTCTGGGTTCAGTTTTAATTTTCTCAGCAGTGAGAGAAATACCTTATTTCTCTGCGCCACAAGTTTGTTGGCATCATTTTCAGCTTCATTACTATTCATCCCATTTTTTTCCAGGGCTTTCTTGATTTCATAAAAATCATTCTTGCCAGTCCAGTTGCAATATTCCTTTTTGGAAATTCTAATGCCAAATGGTTTCAGCACTATGTTTGTGGATTTCAGCCATAAGAGCTCTGTATTTACCAAAGTGCCATCCATATCAAAGATAACTGCTTTTATCATTTTTCATAATGCATTTTTGTTGTTTTGTTTTATGGTTTTGTTATTTTGTCTTGCATGATTGTTTTGTTCTCGTTGTTATTTGTTTTTTATTGTTTTGATTTTTTTAAGCTATGAAGTATAAGTATTTTTTATTTTCAAATTTTATCATATACCAAAAAATCATTTCACAGTCACTGATTTTGCAAGATTTCTTGGCTTGTCAGGGTCGCAGTTGCGCAATACAGCCAGGTAATAAGCCATGATTTGTATCGGAATAATCATCAGTATGGAATTTGCAGCTCCTGCTTCGGGAACCTTTATGAAATAATCAAATATTTCATTGTTTTCAGAATCAACTCCTATTATAAAGCCGCCTCTTGCTTTTATTTCCATTGCATTGCTCAAGGTTTGCTTTCGCGTCCTGCTGTCTGAAATGATTATTGCAGGAGTGCCCTCTTCTATAAGCGCAATTGTTCCGTGCTTTAACTCGCCGCCTGCAAAGCCCTCTGCATGGATATAACTTACTTCCTTTATCTTAAGCGCTCCTTCAAGCGCAGTTGGAAAATCAGAATTTCTTCCTATTAAAAAAATGTCATGCTTGTCTTTTAGCTTAATTGCAAGCTCTTTCAGATTTTTTTTGTTATTGTCAATGATTTCAGGAACGAATTTTGCTGCTTTGCTTATGATTTGTTTTCCATCTTCAAGTTTTCCAGCGCAGGAATATGCAAGCATTGTTATTATGGCAAGCTGCGAAGTGTAGCTTTTTGTGCTCAGCACGCAGATTTCAGGGCCTGCATTCATCATTATGTTGTAATCAGAAAGCCTTGTGAGCGTTGAGCCCATGACATTCGCTATTGAGACTATTTTAGCGCCTTTTCTCTTTGCTGACTTGACTGCCTCAAGCAGGTCTGCTGTCTCTCCTGACTGAGAAACTGCAAAGACAAGGGTTTTTTCTGTGAGGAATTCCTCATAATTTGGAAACTCTGAAGCAAGCACTACAT
>CAYQKJ010000075.1:0-4818 GCA_964418195.1 uncultured Methanosarcinales archaeon
TATATATTTAAATTATGCTCGTATGTTTGTATAAAATGTTTTTTATTATTTTTCTATTTATTTGTCTTGTTATGATTCTTAGTTAATCATTACTAGTAAATACTGAGCTCATTTCATTTCTGATTAATATTTAACTTAGTTTTTTTTATCTATTCAACGAATATAAGGTTGCTGTCAAACTCTGCCTTTATCACTCCCCCATTCATATTGATAGTAGGCATGTAATTGTGGAGCATCCTGAAGCAGGAGTCAATTCGCATAGTAAGCACTTTTGCTATGCAGTCATTTCCAAAATATTTTTTTATCTGCGGCACCAGTTCTGCATTGAAAATTTCAACTATGTCCTGCTGCATCCTGCTTTCAATCACAAAAACAATTGCAGGATAGCCGTCAAATTCTCCGATATGGCTTTCAAGCAAATGCTTGAAATTCATTTTGTTTAATGCTTCTTTTTTCAGCGCTTCAAAAATATCTTTTTTTGTTATGCCCGGTCTTAAGCATACAACATACATTTCCCTTGCTCCAAAATTGTTTGCGCCTTTCACACCATTTTCCAAATAGCAGAAATAATGCAAAAATCCCTTTGATTCAAGCGCTTTTCTTTTTCTGTTTACTGTCTTTACAGGTATTTTTGTCGTTTGGCTTATTTTGTTATCAGAAATTCTAGGATTTTTTATCAGTTCAATCAAAATTCTCCTCTCAAAATCATCTAATTCCATAGTATCAACCACCCCTGTTTGATTATAGTCATAAAAATAAAATTTGCGCTAAGTTCATGTCAAAATATGATGCTTAAATATAAATACTTTTCTTTTATGGTTCTTTTTACGACAGTTTGTTTCCATTTTTTTCGCAGTTTTTTTTATTATTTTACAATAGTAATAAACCTATTTATACGCCATCATCAATTATGTATGTTTTGATACTTATACCTATATCAATTATTTAGCAATTAGACAACAAGGCTCATAAAATTAAATAAATTTTTTAATACAAAAATTCATAAAAAAGAGGCAGTGTTTTTATGACAAATATTGGCTTTTTTCTGCTTCAAAATCTATAACTAAAACAACTCTGGAAATGAAATGAAAGTTTTAATGTTTGGCTGGGAATTTCCTCCTTTCCATATGGGTGGACTTGGAACTGCCTGCTATGGGCTTACAAAAGGGCTTACAGAAAAGAATGTTGATATCACTTTTGTTCTTCCAAAGCTTCCTTTTGAGATAAAGAGCCATGTAAAACTAGTTTCTGCAGATGAAATCAAAATCAAACTAAAAAAGATAACGTCATTGCTGGTTCCGTATGTTTCTTCTGAAGGATATGATGACATAAGGAGAAAGACTCCATTTAGCAACATCTACGGCAAAGATCTTTTTGCAGAGGTGCAGAGGTTTGCCCAAGTGGCAGAGCTGCTTGCAGAAAACGAGGATTTTGACATAATACATGCGCATGACTGGATGACCTTTCCAGCTGCAATAAGAGTGAAGAAAAAATCAGGAAAGCCCTTGGTTGTGCATGTTCATGCAACAGAGTTTGACAGGACAGGCGGCAACTCGGTCAATCAAACTGTTTATGAGCTTGAAAGGCAAGGAATGCATTCTGCAGATCACATAATAGCAGTTAGCAATTTCACAAAGGATAAGATAGTAAATCATTATGGCATACATCCTGACAAAGTGACTGTTGTGCATAACGCCATTGAAGAATCAAACGGTTTTGGACATGAAGCTGGAAATGAGGAGTTTAAGATAAAAGAAAAGGACAAAATAGTCCTTTTTTTAGGAAGAATAACGTTGCAAAAAGGACCTGATTACTTTGTATATGCTGCCAAGAAGGTTCTGGAAAAGATGAACAATGTGAAGTTTGTGATTGCCGGAGACGGAGACATGCTCCCTTCTATAATAAACAAAGCAGCTGAAATGGGTATTGCAGACAAAGTTCTGTTTACGGGCTTTTTGAGGGGAAAGGACATTGACAGGGCATATAAAATGGCTGATGTCTATGTAATGCCCTCTGTTTCAGAACCATTCGGTCTTACACCTCTTGAGGCAATGCGCAACAATACGCCTGTTATAATTTCAAAGCAGAGCGGTGTTTCCGAAGTGATAAAACACTGCTTGAAATGCGATTTTTGGGACGTGGATGAACTGGCAAATAAGATATTTGCGGTTTTGAATTATTCTGCACTCAATCGTTCATTAAAAGAGAACGGAAATGCAGAGATAAAAAAACTCAACTGGGAAGTGCCTGCGAATAAGTGCATAGAAGTTTATCAGCAACTCTTAAGGCATTGACGCCATAATACTAATGCTATAATAAAATCAACGGGGGTTCAAGATGGTTTCAGTTTGCTTCTATTTTCAGGTTCACCAACCTTTTAGGCTTAGAAAATATTCTGTCTTTGAGATTGGGAAAAACAGCAATTATTTTGATGAACACAAAAACAAGGAAATCCTGAAGAAGGTTGCAAACAAATGCTATTATCCGATAAATAATCTGATGCTGCACCTTCTCAACAAATATGAAAACTTCAAGATAAGCTACAGCCTGAGCGGAGTTGTGCTGGAGCAGTTTGAGCAGTATGAGCCTTCGCTGATAGATTCTTTCAGAGAGCTTGTCAAAACAGGAAAGGTCGAGCTTCTGGATGAAACCTATTATCACTCCCTGGCTTTCGTCTATTCAAAAGAGGAATTCAAAAGGCAGGTGCTTCTGCACAGAAAAAAGATAAATGAACTATTCCATTACACCCCAAATATTTTCAGAAACACAGAGCTCATTTACAATAATGAGCTGGCAACTATTGCTAAGCATATGAACTACAAGGGCGTGCTGGCAGAAGGGGCTGACTACATTCTTGGGTGGAGGAGCCCTAATTTCATCTATAAAGCAAAAAATGCTGACATAAAACTTTTACTCAAAAATTACAGGCTTTCTGATGATGTTGCCTTCAGGTTTTCAAACAAGAGCTGGTCAGAATATCCGCTTACAGCAGAAAAATACGCTTCCTGGATAAGCAACATAAACGGCAACGGCAATGTGGTAAATCTTTTCATGGATTATGAAACCTTTGGCGAGCACCAGTGGGAAGACACAGGCATCTTTGAATTCATGAAAACATTGCCAAAAGAGATTCTGAAACACAGAGACAATAATTTCATGACACCTTTTGAAATTGTCAGAAGTTATCCTGCTGTTGCTGAACTTGACATTCCTCACATGGTTTCATGGGCTGACCTTGAGCGCGACTTGAGCGCATGGCTGGGTAACAGGATGCAGCAGTCAGCAATCAGCCAGCTCTATATGCTGGAGCAAAAAATACTTTCATCAAATGATCAAAAGATTATCAGCGATTGGAGAAAGCTGCAGATATCAGACCATTTTTATTATATGTGCATAAAATGGTTTTCTGACGGGGATGTGCACAAATATTTCAATCCCTATGATAACCCATATGACGGCTTCATAACTTTCATGAACATATTGAATGATTTAAATTACAGGCTGGAAGCCAACAAATCCTTGCGTTTATCAGCACTAAAAAATCTCAGACGTCTAAACAAAGCACTGAAGTCGAGTAAGAAAAAAAGTTCGAAAAGTGCTATTAAAATAAGACGTAAAGGACAATAAGAATAAATTAATAATAAAATCAACAATAATATATAAAAATTAAAAATTAATGAATCATAATTAAGAATGAATAATGAATAAATTAAAGCCATAAAACATAAGGCAAAAACAAATATTCAAGCAGAAAAATTAAAAAGATTTAAAAATAGGTTTGCTTTTTTATTTGATTAGAGCGCTTTTAAAAAAGGGGTGGTAAGAATAAAAGAATTTCTAAAGGACGTTGCAGAGTCGCAATTATTCTTCCTGAAAGACGGCAAAGTCCTGAAAAATATTCTGGAATTGAAGGATGCCCTAAAGTACATGAACTCTGATGTTTTTAGTTATCATGTTAATGATTCCAAAAACGATTTTGCAAACTGGGTCAGAGATATCATAAAGGATACCCAGCTGGCAAACAGCATGTATGCTGTGAAAAGCCAGCAGGACATGTCCGATGTAGTCGATAGAAGAATCGATTACCTGCGGGCAATGCAGTCAAAAAAAGCAGCTACCAAAGGACTTAAAGCTGCCGAGGGGCTTAAAGAGCTGGAGCAAAAGCAGAAAATACAAGAAAAGAAAATTGAAAAACCAGTTAAGATTCTTCATAAAAAGAAGGCTGAAAAGAAATTTTTCAAAAAACCAAAACGTCCAGCAATGCCAAAGAAAAAACCTGTCACCAAAATTGTCATCAAGCCAAGGAAAAAAGTCCTTAAACTATCTAAAAAAATGCCTGCGAAGAAAATAAGAAAACCAAAAAAGCAGCAGAAACAGCGGCAAAAAAAACCGCGGATAAAACGTGCAAGAATAGGACTTTTAAGGATTATGAAAAAACCAGTGAAGAAGCCACTAAAGAAACCAGTAAAAAAACCAATCAAGAGACTACCAATCAAGAAACAGATTAAGAAACACATCGTTAAAAAAGAAGCACCTGTGAAAATTCAAGAGAAAGTTCCTGAACAAGTTCCTGAAAAACTCCCGGAAATCAGATATAATGAAAAGATGAGTGTGCAGCAGGAAATCAAGAGAGATTTGAAAAAACTTGAGGAAGAGGAGCTGGAGTTTGAAAAGCTTCCAAAAAAGGTAATTCAAGAAATCATGAAAATAGAGGAAGCGCTTGGAGAAGCAAGGTTTAAGCGCGGGCTGCTCAATTTTGTAATAGGACTTTTGTTTGGGCTGATTTTCGGATATCTGCTTGGAACCCTGATTTAATTC
>CAYQKJ010000076.1:0-4787 GCA_964418195.1 uncultured Methanosarcinales archaeon
GCCTATGCGTCTGATAGCATTCCTTGCAATACACTGGCTTTCCTTCGATTGGCTTAAAAGGAACTTCGCATTCCTGTCC
The DNA here is from genome assembly GCA_964418195.1 of uncultured Methanosarcinales archaeon. GTDB lineage: Archaea > Nanobdellota > Nanobdellia > Woesearchaeales > 0-14-0-80-44-23 > CAYQKJ01. The sequence continues at coordinate 80 of CAYQKJ010000076.1, forward strand.
GCAATCTGCGCAGACTGCCTTGTGCATTTCTCTTGGCCCAAAGTCTCTTGAGCCGCGCCTTTCATTAAATCCCATTTTTTTCCACCTTATATAGTTTCTCGTATTGATCTTCCTCTTTTCAAGAAAATTCTCTTTCAAATCTTCTTTCCAAGAAAGAAGTCAAACTAAATATTCAAATTAAGAGGTAGTATATAAAGCTAACGGAAATCAGGCTGGCTGATTGAAAAATCTCAAAAGATTTATAAATAAGGTTGTAGAGTATGATTTTCATGCTGAAGGAGCATTTCAAAAGGATATTTGCAGGGAAAGAGGATATGTTGAAGAACATTTTAGGACAGGATTCTACAAAAAGGGATGTGAAATCAGCCCTTATAATGGGAAGGCACATCATAATTGTAGGGCCTCCTGGAGTAGGCAAGACAACTTTGGCAAAGAATGTTGCAGAACTTCTACCAGAAATAACTGTCAATGAGTGCCCATACAACTGCCTGCCTGAAAGCCCTATATGCCCTGAATGCTTGGAAGCAAAGGAAAAAACAAAAACAAAGAAGATTTCTGGAGAAAAGCGCTTCATAAGAATACAGGGCAGCCCAGATTTGACGCCAGAAGACCTGCTTGGAGACATTGACCCTATAAAAGCAATGAAATTCGGGCCATTATCTGTTCAGGCATTCTCCCCAGGGAAGATATTCAAGGCAAACAATGGGATTTTGTTCTTTGACGAGCTGAACAGGTGCCCTGAAAAGCTTCAGAATTCACTGCTGCAGGTTCTTGAAGAGGGCAAGCTCACAATCGGAAGCTATGAGATTGATTTTCCAGTAAGCTTCATATTCATAGGAACAATGAATCCAGAAGACAAGAGCACAGAGCCGTTATCTGATGTCTTCATAGACAGGTTTGATTTGACATACATGACATATCCTGAAGACTTGGAAACTGAAAAGAAGATTGTGATAATGAAAGGAAAGAAACTGGTTGAATTTCCTGAGTTGCTGCTAAATTTCGCAATAGGATTCATAAGAACATTGAGGATTAACAAAGATTTGGAGAAGCTGCCAAGTGTGCGAGCATCAATAGGAATTTATGAAAGAGCGCAGGCAAACGCCTATCTCAAGGGAAAGAGCAAGGTAGGAATAGAAGAGATTGAGGAAGTGATTGTTTCTGTATTGGCGCACAGGATAAGCCTGAAGCCAGCTGTAAAATTCATCACAAGCACAGGGCAGCTTGTTGAGAAAGAATTTAAGACAGCTATGGATGAGTTTGAGGAAAAGGGTGGTTACCTTTGACTCCGAAGAGCTGAAAAAGAAAGAATCTTTTTCTGAACTGAGCAAGGTTGAAGAGCTGAAGGGAAAGCTGCAATTCAATTTTCTTGACGGAAGCTTGATGCATGCTGTGCTTGACAATGATAAAGATGCAATAAAAGAGGGAAGGTTAGCTTCTGAGTCACTAAATTATAGGATTCAGTTAAATGCAGAGTTGCTGTTTGAAGAGCTTGTAAAGAACTATAAGAATGCAAAGCAGATTTACGGCAAGTCCTTCATAACAGAGCTGACCGGATTCTCAGATGACTATGTTGAGAACAACATCAGGATACCTGAATTCCAGAGGGAGCTGAAGAAAAGGATTGAAGACAGGATAAAGTCAATGAACGAGCACGGCTTGCTGAAAGAGGATTCTCTCACTGAAAAAGGAATAGAGTTATCTGCATTCATAAACTATGTTGAGGAATTAGAGGCTTTTGTGACAAAGGGGCTTCTTGGTGAAAAGGTTTCAAAGAAAAAATCAGTTGAAGGGGCAGCAGAGGAAACCACAGCTTACAAGAAACAGAGATACAAGGACCTGGCAGTCCAAAGAAGCATAAGCATCGCACTGAGAAGAGGGCATAATGAAATATCTAAAGACGACCTGAGGGTTTTTGAGAGAAAGAGCAAGGGCTCAATCAAGATAATCTATGCTTTAGATGCCTCTGGAAGCATGCGTGGAGAAAAGATAGAGCAGTGCAAGAGAGCAGGTATTGCACTGGCATACAAGGCAGTTTCTGAGAGGGATAAAATCGGCTTGATAGTTTTTGGAAGTGACATAAAAAAGAGCATTTCTCCAACAAATGATTTCACAACAATAATAAAGGAAATTGCAGCAATAAAGCCCTTTGGGGAAACAGATATTGCAGGAACAATAAGCGAGGCATCAAAGATATTCTCGCAGGACAAGTCCAATGTTACAAAACACCTGATTATAATAACAGATGCAATGCCCACGAAAGGCGCTGAGCCAGAGAAAGAAACATTGAAAGCAGCTTCTGCAGCCAGAAGCAGCGAAATCACAATCTCAATAGTCGGCATAAAGCTGGACAAAAAAGGGAATGAGCTTGCAGAGCAGATTGCTAAGATTGGAAATGGAAGATTCTACACTGCAAGAAGCGTGAAAGACATAGACAAAATCATCCTTGAAGACTATTATGCAGTGCAGAGCGGATGAAAAAATAAAATTGTGTGCTTTGAATGCTAAGGCTGGATTATTTTTCTCAGTACAATTTTAAAGGCATGGAAGAGTTGGAAAGAAAGAGAAAAAAATAATAATTCGTAGCTGAGGATATTCATATTTCAATCATTTTCATAAAGCCAGGATTTACAATTATTGTGCTGCCCATCTTGTCCATTACTTTAAAATTCTCGTGCAGATGCCCGCATATCACAAGGTTTATCCTGTTTCTTTTGATAAAATCTCTTATATCCTTGTTGCCCCTGTACTCTCCGTTGATTAAGTCAAGCTTTGTCCCAAAAGGAGGGGCGTGAGTAACAAGAATTATCTTTTTATCATGGTTTTTTCTTATTATCCTGGAAAAATTCCTGGTTGCCCTATTAAAATCTTCATCTCTCACTGAAAAGCCGCCTGTTCCATAGCCCAAGAAAAGATAGTTGCCATAGACAAAAGACTTGTTGTGGATGCAGATGAGATTTTCAAATTCAGAACATACCTGTCTTAAGTTTTTTGGATCTTCATGATTGCCGGGAATTATCAAAACAGGCTTTTTGGATTTGTTCAGCAAAGATAAAATCCTGTCAAGGCCCTGCTGGAACATCGAGATGTCTCCTGCGCACACAAGAAGCTCTGCTTTGTGGGAATTTTTTACAATTTTTTTTATTGCTTTTATTTCCCCGTGCAAATCAACAAATGCAAGTAGTTTCATAGAGTTCACAGGTTATTTTGGAAAAATAGCAGGTATATAAACTTTAGGATGTCGTTGTAAGTTTTTAAACTAAATTGTTTAACTAAATTTTTTCATAAGATTTCCTTATCCTTTCTAAATAATTATTTAATTCTTTATAAAATTCCAAGCTTGTACTGACTTTGAATTTCTGTTCAGGCTCAAACTCAACAATTTTCAATGGCTTTACAGCGAGCTTTGTGTCACTAGTTCCTTCCCAATTTTTAGTTACTGGAAAGCCTGCTTTTTCAAGGGGAGGATCCCAAGTGGCATCTACCCACAACCAATTCTCATTTATTTTGGCTTTGAGGGCAAGGTGCTTTCCTATTATATCGTTCAATTTTTCCAGAACATAGCTCGGTATTGGCAATCTGCTCCAGTTAAAGCTTATTAGGTAATATTTAACGTCTAAACCAAATTTCTTATATGCCTCTCCTAAGTATGTGTTCTTTTCAGCGCAGCTTCCCTTATTCAATTCAAATAGCTTAGTGAAATCTTTTTCTTCCAAACAATAGTATGGGACATTCTGAACCTTCTTATACAACTCCGCAATACGATTCGTCAAATCCATAAATCAGAATAAAAAAAGCAGATTATAAAAAACTTTCTTTTAAACAGCGCTATTAACTTAAGTGAGAACAATTTATTTTGTCACGAAATGATTAAGAATTCCTCTGACAAAAAATCTTTGATTTTTTGTATTCTGGCAATTTTTGATAAAATTTGTAGGCAGCTTCAAGTAGGTTTTTTCTATCTTTTGTAGTCAACCAAAAATTTTGCCTTTTTCCTTGGCATGTAGAACGAAAACGGTTTCAGATATGCTTTTTCAACGACATTTTTCTTGGAATCAAGGAAGAAAACCCATATTGGAAAGAAAACAAAGAACATATGGATGCCTGTTCTTTGCTCTTTTCTGAAAACATTTTCGCCAAAAAATGATTTGTTTTATTAACCGAAAAATATATAAACTTAAGTTAATACATATTAACTATGGTAAATATACATAAACTAAAGTTAACAAATCTCCAGCAGGAGATTTTAAGATTATTGTTCATAAAAGTAGGAACGTCTTTAAATCAAAGACTAATTGCGAAAAGTCTTGAAGTTTCGCAAGCTGCAGTTATGAAAGCCCTGCCGGGTTTAGAAAAGCGAGATTTTATTAAAATGCAACAAAACAAAGAATCAAGAAGATGGTCTATTGAATTAAATAGAGACAATTATAAAGTAATGCAATTGAAAAGAGCAGATAACCTAAAATTAATTTATGAATCAGGACTGGCGGATTTTCTTGAAAAAGAATTTGCAGGGGCAACCATAATCTTATTTGGAAGTTATTCTCGCGGAGAGGATACGATTAGTTCAGACATTGATTTAGCAGTAGTAGGAAGAAAAGAAAAAGAAGTCGAGCTAAGTGAGTTTGAAGAACTCTTGAATAGAAAAATAAATATCAATTTTTATAATAATTTTGAAAACATACAAAAAAATTTAAGAGAAAAAGTG
>CAYQKJ010000077.1:0-4650 GCA_964418195.1 uncultured Methanosarcinales archaeon
AAAATAAATAATATCGTAAAAACTAATTGCAAAATGTTCAAAAAATGAGATTAATGCATTAAAGAAAAATTGACAGAAAACAATCAAAACATATGTCATAAAAAAAATTAATTCAGTTAAAAACGGGTATTAATCAAAAATTTATCGCCCAAAAAAAATGGCAGAAAAAGAAATAGAAAACAAGGAAAGAGAAGTGAAGGAAGGAAAGAAGAATCCGGAAACAAAGCAGAGTCCTGAAGACATTTCAAAAGACAGGACAAAATTTGTTACCAGAGAAATTGAGCATGAAATGAAGTCCTCTTACATAGACTATGCCATGTCAGTCATTGCAGGAAGGGCTCTTCCAGATGTGAGAGACGGCTTGAAGCCAGTGCACAGGAGGGTTTTATTCTCAATGCTTGAATTAGGATTATTTCACAACAAACCGTATAAAAAATGCGCAAGGATAGTTGGTGACTGCCTTGGTAAGTATCATCCGCACGGTGATATGGCGGTTTATGATGCTCTGGTAAGACTGGCTCAGCCTTTCTCCATGAGATATCCTCTTATTGAGGGGCAGGGAAACTTTGGAAGCATTGATGGTGATACTGCTGCTGCAATGCGTTACACAGAGGCAAGGCTTGCAGAATCTGCAGAGGACATGCTTGCAGACATTGACAAGGAGACTGTTGATTTTGTGCCTAACTTTGATGCAACGCTTAAAGAGCCTGTCGTTCTTCCAAGCAAACTTCCTAATCTTTTGATAAACGGCAGTTCTGGAATTGCTGTCGGAATGGCAACCAATATTCCGCCACACAATGTCTGTGAAATTGCTGACGGCATAATTGCAGCCATTAACAATCCTGAAATAAGTGCTGAGCAGCTTATGAGAATAATAAAAGGCCCTGATTTTCCAACAGCAGGCATAATCTATGGAACTTCAGGCATAAGGGAAGCTTACACAACTGGCTCAGGAAAGATTATAGTAAGGGCAAGGACAGAGATTGAAGAGCACAAGAACAGGAAACGCATTGTGATAAATGAAATACCCTATGCTGTAGAGAAATCAAGCCTGATTGAAGAGATTGCAGATGCTGTGAAAAAAGGGTTTGTGGATGGAATTTCTGACTTGAGAGACGAGAGCGACAAGGAAGGCATCAGAGTGATAATTGAATTGAGCCATGACGGAAATCCAGAGCTTGTGCTCAATCAGCTGTGCAAGCACACCAGGATGCAATCCACTTTCGGAATTATAATGCTTGCCCTGGTCAATAATGTTCCAAAAACCCTTACTCTGAAACAGATGATTGTGCTGTTTATAGGGCATAGGAAGGATGTTGTCACAAAAAGAACAAAGTTTGAGCTTACAAGAGCAGAGGAAAGGGTTCATATCCTAAGCGGAATCATCATTGCACTGAAAAATATTGATGATGTTGTAAAAAAGATAAAGGCGTCAAAGACAGTCAATGATGCTAAGAACATGCTGGAAAAGGATTATGCGCTCACAGAAATCCAGGCAAAAGCGATATTGGACATGAAACTCCAAAGATTAGCATCATTAGAGCAGGAAAAAGTTGTTGAAGAGCACAAGCAACTCTTGGAGCTGATAAAGAAACTGAAGGAAATCCTCGCTTCAGAAGCTGAAATCCTGAAGATAATAAAGGAAGAAATCATTGAGCTTAAGAAAAAATACGCTGACAAGAGGAGAACTGAGATAGTGGAAGCAGAATATGTGCAGATAGAAGCAGAGGACATCATAAAAGAGGAAAATGTTGTTGTCACATTAACAAATCATGGCTACATAAAGAGAACACCTCTTTCAAATTACAGGGTGCAAAGAAGAGGCGGAAAGGGGCTTATCGGAATAGCTACAAAGGAAGAGGACTTTGTAGAGCACCTCAAGGTTGTGAGCACACATTCCTACCTGCTGCTCTTTACAAGCAAGGGCTCTGTCCATAAGATAAAGACCTATGACGTCCCAGAAGCGCAGAGAAACGCAAAAGGAAGGCCCATAGTCAATTTCCTGAACCTTGAGCAGAATGAGAAAGTCACTGAACTTATCGGCTTGGACAGCTTTGAAGCAGATAAATACATAATAATGGCTACAAAAAAGGGAATTATAAAGAGATCTTCTCTCTTGGATTATGACACAAACAGGGCTTCTATAAAAGCGATAATACTTGACAAGGACGATGAAGTTGTCGGCGTAAACATCGGAGACGGCAGCAAGGAGATAATATTGGCAACAAGGAAGGGACAGGCAGCAAGGTTCAAGGAAGATGAAGTGAGAGTGATGGGCAGGGTCACTCAAGGCGTTATCGGAGTGAAGCTTGAAGAGAATGACTATGTTGTTGAGATGATAATCGCTGATGAAACCAGGCATCTTTTGACTGTCACAGAAAATGGTTTTGGCAAGCGCACAGAAATTTCTGAATATAGGCTGACAGGAAGGGCAGTCAAGGGCGTAACAAATATAAAACTGGGCGAGAAGACAGGAGATGTTGTCGGAGTAAAGGCAGTGGTTCCTTCTGACGAACTGATGCTCATAACAAAGAGCGGCAATGCAATAAGATTCCCTGTGACACAGGCATCGCTTGTGGGAAGGCATGCCCAGGGAGTTCATCTGATAAAGCTTGAGGAAAATGATTCTGTTGTTTCAGTAGCAAAGATTGAAAAGGAAGAGGAAGCAGCAGAAGCTGATGAGGCAGAAAATAAAGGCATTGAAATTAGCGATGACGAGATTAGCGATGAGAACAATAATGGCAATGAAGATGACAGCAACGGAGAAGACAATAACTCCGATAATGACGCAAAGAGTAGTCAATAATTCAAATAACATTCAAGAAAACACAGACGTGAAATAGTGAAATACGAAGAGTAGAATACAGAAACTTACAAAGTTAAGAAAATGGAACAGACTGATTCTCAAATTGTTTTTCAATAATAATTTTTCACAAATCCTTTGCTAATGTCTAAACTTTTATGTTTAAACTTTTTCTTTTTATCTTATTTCTATCTTATCTTTCTCTTTCTATTCTTCAATCTTATTCCTTGTTTTCCTTCTCTTCTTCTGCCTTTTTGTTGCGCCTTCTTCTCTCTGCTGGTCTCTGAACTTCAGTATTGAATAATTTACAGGATTCTTTATTCTCTGGCATAATGCATCAGGAGTGCAGATTCTGATATCTTTGTAATACATCTTGTTGTCGCAGTTTGGAGGCAGGACTTTTTTCTTCTGCCTGTGGTATCTAAGCTGCCCTATCACATAGTTCTCTCTCAATGGCTCCTTGTTTTTCTTGTTCCAGCTTAGAATAAATGCTTCAATATCATTTTGCTCCCAGCCAATGCTTGTCAGGAAATTTGTCAGTATGAAAACAGCACGTTTTCTTCCGTCTTCCAATCCATTCAGGATGTTGTTTATGCATGGAGGAAACATCTGCTGCGGCAATGCGCTTGTAATTTCTATCCTTCTTTTGACTCCTTCACCAGCTTGCTTTTCAAATCCCCTTTCAGAAATCCTCTCCTCTTCCTTTGTGTGAAAGTCAAATGCCTGAACCATAAGCTTTGTGGCTTCTCCTCTTACAACATTCTCCCTGTCCAGGAATCTGGATTTTGAAACAATGATACTCTCAGGCAGGGCATCCTCTCGCTTGAACTGCTCTATCTTATCTACATCTATTGGAACGCTTATCAGCCATGACTTCTCATTAAATGAATAGGGCATTCTATAGAGATGCCGTGAGGAAATAAGAATAGTGTCAATATCCAAGAATGGTTCTGCATTCAGCCTTGGAATCTGCTCTCCAAACTCATTTTTTACATACCTTGTTATCTCCTTTGCCTGCTTTCCTGTCCTCTCAATTATTTTGGAGAAGTTATCATTCTCAAACCTCATTATCTGCTCACTCAAAGGATTCTTTATGATTTCTTTGATGTAGAGGGCAATCCTCTTAGGAGCTTCGGGAAACAATAGCTTTGTTGCTCTGCCTCCGATTTTTTCTGGAAATGCCTCAAAAGGAACTCCTATATGAAAGCCCTTGTTGCCTGAAAATTTAACGCTTATACTCTTTATCCCGTGATATTTTAATGCGTCAACAACAAGCTTTGCAGCAATCTTTGAGTATTCAAAGAAGTGGCAGTCAATATCCAAAACTAGGTCCCAGCCTGTCCGCAAGTGCTCAATCTCAGAGGCTTTCTGCTCTGGCTTCAGTGATAACGGGTTTTTCCACAATTCTTCAGAACCATGAAAGGAAGTTGCTCCCTGCTTTGCAAGCTCAAGGATATCATCAGGGTAATTCAGTATATCAGGTCTCTTGCCAAATCCCCTCTCACCATATTTGACGGCAATCTCCCTGTTTGCAGCATTTAGAATCATCTCTTCCTGAACATCCCTTCTCTTGTAATGGCGGATTAGCTTGGAGATTATGATTGGGTCTAATGAAGGAATCGTGCCCTGATTTGCATCGGTTTTTGCATTCTGATTGGAACTTACATTCACATTAGAAGTTACATTCTGATTAGGAGGTATATTGCCTGCTGGATTCATGTTTTAGATTATTGCGCTGCTGTTTAAAAAACTTATGCGGAGATGTCTATTGGAAAGGGATGTAAGTTTAAAAAAATATTACAAAGAACTTAATAATAAAAATAATAATACCTTAATAATTTAAAAAC
>CAYQKJ010000078.1:0-4640 GCA_964418195.1 uncultured Methanosarcinales archaeon
GGTTACAACTACATATATAATCATTGGAGAACCGTAAATTTTTTGTGAAGGAGGTGATACTGTGGTATCTGGTTCGCTCACATTAACCTTAAGCTGATATGTTCCTAATGGAGTTCCCTTTGCAGGATGCACGGCAATCGGAATTCTTTTCAAAGCGCCAGCATCTATCTCATATGTTTCTCCAGACGATGGAGGTAGAAATTGCATTTTATTATCAGAGGGAGTTAATGGAGTTAATGCTTCAATCTTTACAGTAAAATATTTTTGCTCAGAATAATGATTTAGAATGTTTAAAGTGAACACAGCAATTCCGCCCTGCTTGACATCTTTTTCAGTTATTCCAATGCAGACAAATTCAGAGCCCTCACATGCTATATTGTCAAGCTGGTTCATGAAATCATTGGACTTCATCTTCAGAAATGTGTCTGATTGGCCAGATATCTGCCTCATCAAATATATTCCAAAACCAAAAACAACAACTGCCATTATAAGAATGACGATAAAGTTTACAGAAAGCTCAATTCCCCTGCGGTTGACGGGTCTCATCTTTATGTTAAAAATCACTTAATCTTCTTTTGGCTTGCTGGCTCTGGCTTTGTCTCGTAAATCCTAAGCACAGTCACCAGGAAGAGTATAAGTATTCCTGCGCCCACAGCCATGGAATAAAATCCTAGAACTGAAGAGCCCAGAAGCACATGGTAGAGTCCAAAAACCATTATGCCGAAGCCAATCCACAAGAACTTGTCAAGAACCAGTTTTGAAATCTCAAACTCTTCTTCCCAGCTGAGTGTTTTTTTCATTCTGAAAACCTCTTTTTTTATCTTATAAAAAAGAAATTGAAAAATAAATGAAAATCAAATTATTATTTCACCACATTTACAAAGAAGGGTTTTGATGCATACAAGTCTGTTCCTTCTGTGTCTGTAATAGTTAAAGTACATTTGTAAGATGTTTCAACAGTGCTAGATGTTATTGTTACTAGTGCTGGCTGCACTTCAGTTTCACCTGCAGGAACTTTAATAGTTTCGTATGTGTGTACTAACTTAACAGCAGTTTCGCCCCCTATTATTGGAACGCATTCATCTATAGTAACGTCAAAGGTTTTGGTGTCCTCAAAGATATTTCTCACGCCATAATATACTTCTCCCTTCTTTGTTGTCTTATCAACTTCAACAGTCAAGGGTGAGATAGCAAGTTTTTCATTGCTCGCTTTTAATTCATTAATTAAATCATTCTTGACTTGTGCAGTCACCTGCCCGAATTCACCGCTAGTTTTCGTGAACATGTTCCTGATGAAAGTAAGTCCCAAGGCAAGAATTGCTATGGCAAATATCAAAATTATTATGGCATTAATGGAAACCTCTAAGGCGCCTTTCTTGTGCTTAAAAAATATAGAATTTTTTCTTTTCATTTACCAACACCTCTTTATTTTCAATTTAATTGAAACTTCTTTATTTGGGATTTAATTTAAATTTTACAATAATTTGAAAATTTTATTATATCTTGAAAACCAATTTTGTTTATAAAGCTTTCTATGATTTTAATCTTTTCAGTTTTTAAAAGCTGAACCCATATATTAATGGTATTTAAAATCTTTTTTAGTGCATTTTTCTGATTGAAGACAAATTGCCAAAGTCATAGATTCCTTTTTCTGATGCGACAAATGTTTTGAAATTGTTGAGGTTTATGCCTTTGTTTAGAAATGGGCTCAGAAGTTCCTCTTTTAATATATCAGTGCCTTCTGTTACAAGGCAGAGCGATGGCATTACTATCAAGGTTTTTGAGCGCCATTTTCCCACAAGAAAGCATTTGAAGATTTCTGTCCTGATGCCTTCCCTTATTGAGACAGCAGGATGCTCATGCCCTATGATTATGATTTCAGAATCTTTTAATATCTGCTCTGAAGGAATCTTGTGCCCGTGCGTTATCAAAATTTTTCCAATTTTATATTCATCTACAAATTCTATGTTGCGCTTCTCAGCAATAGGGCCTATGATGGTATCATGATTTCCCTTTACTATAACTATCTTTTTCGCATGTTTTGAAAGAAAGTCCAAAATCCTCAAGGTTTCCCTCCACTCCTGCTCAGATATTGTGCCGAATTCGTGCTTCAAGTCTCCATTTATTATTATTCTATCAAGGATTTCTATGCCATAGTTCTTTTTTATTTCTGAGAATATTTTCTGAAGCCGCTTCATTATTTCTGCAAACTGGAACTTCTGGATTAAGATGCCCTGCTTGTGAAGGCACTCCTCATAGCCCATATGCGAATCAGCGATTACCAGAGAATTGACATCATCTTTGGTAGCTCTATCTTTTTTGGCAGAACGAATAAACAGAGCTAAATCAATAATATGAATCTCATATTCAGAAGTTTTTAGCAATTTCATAAACTATAAGAAAGGGAATACGTTTAAAAATCTTTTTGAGAAAAGAAATATTGTGCCCATCACTGTATTCAATATTTGATATTCTTGGGAAAATAGCAAAAAATATTTAATCAGAACAGGAAACCTGAATTATAGTTGGATTAAAAAAATTAAAATTATAATGAGACGAAGGAGATCAAGAGGCAAAATTTATGGCACAATCCAGAATAATAGGAAGAGGAGCAGAAGCAATCATCTACAGCAAAGAAGATGCAATAATAAAGAAAAGGCAGAAGAAGAATTACAGGATAAAGGAAATAGACGAGGAACTGAGAAGTTTAAGGACCAGGAAAGAAGCAAGAATCATAAGAAAACTTTCTGCTCTGGGCTTCAGCACCGCGAAAGTCCTTTCTGAAGATTATGAAAAGAATAGTTTCAAAATGGAATTTCTAAAGGGAAAAAAACTGAGAGACGTGCTGAGCAAGAATAACTACAAAGATTTCTGCAAGCAGATTGGAAAATTAGTTGCATTTCTCCACAGCCACAACATAATACACAATGACCTCACAACTTCAAACATGATTGTGGTAAATGGAAAAATTTACTTTATAGATTTCGGACTTAGCTTTTATTCAACAAGAATTGAGGACATGGCAGTTGACCTCCATCTCCTAAGGCAAGCCCTTGAGAGCAAACATCAGGAGATATGGAAAAATGCATTTTCTGAAATGATAAAGGCATACAAAAAGAATTACAAGGATGCAGCCTCTGTGCTTAAAAGATTTGAAGTAGTTGAGATGAGAGGAAGGTATAAGAAGAAAGGCGACAGAGCCAAAAAATAGGCTGAAAATCTTTTGAGATATATAAAACAATATAAAAATTAATTTATGAAAAAATAATTTATTCTTGCAAATATTTCATAAAGATACTTGTGATTTTTTGTAATTTCAGAATTTAATTTATTCAGTTATTTATCGCTTGCCCGGCTTCTCCCAGGAATAGTGCCTTATCCTCTTTGTCTTTCCAAAGCCGCAGCGGCTGCATATCTTAGTGGAGATATTGAAAGAAACCCTGCCGCATCTTCTGCATCTGATGTGGTTCTTCTTTCCTGAGCGTTTTCCCTTAGAAGGAGTTCCCTTGACCATTTAAACCAAGCCTCAAACAATGCCAAATGCTGAATTTGCCATCTGCTGCTATTGTGTTCACTCTGGCGAAATCATTGTTATTGTGTCTCCTCTTAAGAATACGACACCCAGCTTTCTTTTTAGTTCGCCGTCAATGTGCTCTTCTGCATCTTCCAGCACAGTGTTTATGTGAATGTCAAATGCCTTGAGCTTTCCGATGTACTGCTTTCCATTCTTAAGCTCAACAACTATTCTCTTGTCACGTGCCCTGTTTAAGGCATCCAAAGGTCTTGAATTTTCCATGGTATGCACCCCGCAAAAAAATCAATAATTTTTAATATCTGAGAGAAAATGCTACCCATATTTAAAGCTTTTGAAATAATTTGGGAGTTTTCCTCATGAACTTTATTGAGTTTTTGCATGCTTAATAATAAAAAAATTGAGAAAAAACAGAATAAATGAAAATTAAACAGGGCACAATTATAACAACGAGAAAATTATAACAAAGCGAACATTCAGGAAGAATTTGCAGATGTTATAATTACTACACTACTTCTTGCAAAAAGCATGAATATTAATGTTGAAAAAGTACTGGAAAAGAAGATAGAAAAAATAAATAAAAGATATGAAAAAATTTGAGCCCCCGCTCATTGCCCATTATTCAATGCTTTTCAGCTGCCCGGGATTTTGAGAGCGGCAATGGCCTTATGACTGTTATTGGTATCAGGTTCTCATCGAATTCCATCTCTGCAATCTTGACGGGGTTGTACCTTAACGTCTCGAGGTCTTCTTCATTCAGTTTTAGTATAAATGGAGCGCCCATTGCTATCTGCAAAGCCCTGCTACCTATCATCCTTGCCTTCTCATATTTTGTGTAGTGCTGGATTTCTTCTTCTCCTTTTTCTTTTCTTTGTCCTTTTTCTTCTTTTTGTCGAGCCATAAGCACCGCCTCTTTGCTTAGGAATTTTTTGCAATTGTTGTTTTATTTTGTTTAATGTTTTTAAGTTGTGCTTAATTTGTTTAATTTTTGTTTTTAAATGACTGATTTTATTATATTTGATTTTTATGTGCGTTTATTTATGTTTATTTTATATTAATTGATTTTTATTTTCCATTAATTATGTTATCATTAATGCTGTCAATCATT
>CAYQKJ010000079.1:0-4585 GCA_964418195.1 uncultured Methanosarcinales archaeon
TCTTGATTCTTGAAATAACATTTTCTTCTCCTTTTATTTTTATTGATTTATTTAATTTTAATGCTTTTATCAGTTATTCGAAGATGCTTTGATATTTGACTTGTTAAACAGCAAATATTTAAAGCTAATTATTTTTACTGTGCAGCATGAAGCAGATTCATTTAAAGATTTATGGGCAGGTACATGATGTAGGATTCAGGTTTTTCATAAGGCAGAAGGCAAAAATAATGGGGATAAAGGGATTTGTGAGGAATGACAAGAATTTTGTAGAAGTGGTTGCCCAGGGCCCGGATAGCAAGTTGCATGATTTTGTTAGAGAGTGCAAAAGAGGCCCGATACTTTCAAGGGTTGAGAAGGTTGAGGAAGCAGAGGAAGAAGCATCTGAGGTGTTTGAGGATTTTGAGATAAGATTTTAGTTGTGATTGATTAATTTTAATTATATTAATTTTAAGTATTAATCAATGCCCTGTTTCTTGCTGATTGTCTTGCTGATTTGTTTTTCTCTAATTTTAGCATATCATTTGCAGAGAACAGCTTCTTCGTCAAAAACAAATAAGTGAATTTTCTCATCTCCAGAAAGCTCTTTCTCAATCTCGTTTCTGATGCGCCAGTATTCACTTGGATTTATTGCTGCTCTTAGCACAACTGATTTTGCATTCACTCTTTTCAATGCATCGCTAATGCTCTTGATGTCAGGTTTGCTTTTTCCAACAACCAAATATTTTTTCAAGAAATTGTTTTCAATATTTTGTTTCGACGTTAAAAGGAGAATCTTCTTAATGCTGTTTTTTGAATAAAGCATTAGCTTGTCTGAAATTCCATTTTGATTTAAGAGTTGCTCAACAAGCCCCGCCTTTACAACCGCAGGATTTACCTCATAAAAATAATCTAATGCTTCGAATTTTTTTAGTTTATTGCTTATTTCGCTTATGGTTTTATTGTTTGATTCCAAGTTTTTTTCTTCATCAGCTGATTCATCAACTAATGATTTATTTGCTAATTTTTCGTTGCTGCACAATCTTTCTTTGCCCGGCAGCAGAAGCGCGCTTCTGTCGCACTGCTTTAAGTCTCCAAAATATAGTGTCAGCCTGTTGAGCTTGTTATTCAACGATAGGTATTCCTTTTCGCAGTTAAAATCTATCTTTTCAGGTCCTAGTTGAGGGGGAATCTCAAAAGCCATATTCTTTGTTATGATAGAATATTTTTCCAAAAGCCATTTGACAAATGGTATTCTCTCGATGCTGCGCTCTTCTTCCTCAGCAGCCCTTTCAGGGTCGCAGAATATTATATCAGCATCCTTTATTTTTGAAATTGTTGTTTCATCAAAAATATCTGCACAAATGAAGGTTATGTTTTTGATTCCAAAAGATTCTGCATTCATCTTTGCATATCTTATCTTTCTTTCATCATTGTCAATAGCATATACTTTTCTGCAATTCCTTGCAAATGCAATGCTCTGGCTTCCTATGCCGCAGCAAATGTCTGCAATCACGCTGCACTTCAGCCTTTCAGCCCTGTATCCTGCGACGATTTCAGGAGTTGCAAACCTTAAGTCTTCAGAATTGAGAAACCATTTTTCGGGCTTTGAGAATTTTTCCTTTGCCTTTATCCTCCCCTTCGCTATTTCAACAAGTTCCTCAAATCCTTCTTTAGATAAATTCTTTTTAGAAATGGTTTTCATGAGTTTTTCTTTTGAAAATCCCTTTTTTAGAAATGAAACTATTTCATCTATTGTGGATATGTCTTCTTTTGAAAAAAAACTGTTTTCCGGCATTTTCCCTGGTATTTTCATCTGTTAAAACCATATTTTCCTGTCAATGGCACAAAAGCAAAATATCCCAAGCTCTTTGTTTCTAGCGAAGCTTCGTGCTTTCTCACTTTAAGCATTTCCTGGCCGAACATAGTTGCAACTGGCGCAACTATTATGCCTTCTAATTTCAATTGCATAATCAGTGGCTGAGGAATTCTTGGGCATGCTGCTGTGACAATTATCCTGTCATAAGGCGCTTCTTTTTCATAGCCTGTGCTGCCATCGTAGCAAATTACTTCTGTGTTTTTTATTCCCGCGTTTCTAATGTTTTCTCTTGCAAATTCGCAAACTTCAGCTATTATCTCTGTTGTGATGACTTTTCCCTTTTCTCCAACCAGTTCTGCCAGAATTGCTGCCTGATAGCCAGAGCCAGCTCCAACTTCAAGAACCTTCTGCCCTTCTTTTACTTCCAGAGCATGAGTCATCATCATGACAGTTGTCGGCTGCGATATTGTCTGCTCGTCTAAAATTGGAAGCGGAGCATCTTCATAGCTGTATTGCAGGAATTCCTTTAAAACAAAATTCTCCCTTTTAACCTTTATAAAGGCATCTATGACTCTCTTGTCAATAAAAGAGCTCCATTGTTTTGCCAGAAATTCCTTCTCCCTCAAAAACCTTTTCTTCAATTCATCATCCATTATTTCATCCAACGTTTCGTTCATGTGTTTTTTATTATTTTATTGTATTATATTTAATTCAATAAGCTATTAAATCTTATTGCTTTTAATTATTGCTTTTTCTTATCCTGCCTTGCAGAATTAGAGAAAATCAGTATACGGCTTGCAGAAAAACAAATCAATTGAACACTGCTTTAAAAAATAATAATCTGGTGCTTGTTTTACTGACTTTATATTGCTTCATTGATTTAATACCTATTTGTTTTATATTTGCTGATTTTATGTTTTTCTATAACAAAATTTCCATTATTTTATTACAAATTTTTTCTCTCAAAAATTTTTTTCTATGATAAAGATTCTCTTGGTTAAACTCTTATGGAGGTAATGGTCAAAGCACGCAGTTATTTTAAGCTTTTTTGAAATACTATTTCTCATTATCTCCTCTGATTTTTTGCTATTTGCAAATGCAATCACTGCTCTCTTTTTCAAGATTTTGTGAATGTTTGAAAAGAATTTTTTATACAACAAGTCTGCATCTTCTGAGAGCCTTGAACTTCTCCCATAGGGAAGGTCTGAAACAATATAGTCAAATGATTTCTTTATTTTTGTGGCATCTTCTTTTTTCAGCAAAAAATCCTTTATTTTGAAATATTCAAGATTCTTTCTGCATTTCTCAAGCATTTCTTCATCAATATCCTGGCCAATTATTCTGCATCCAATAAGTCCTGCTTCTATTAGCAGCCCTCCTGTGCCGCAGAAAGGGTCTAAAACCTCTTCGCTTGGCTTTATTCCAAGCATATTTACGAAGCAGCGTGCAAGCTTTGGATTAATGCTGACTGGAGCAAAGCCAGGCCTTAGCTCCGGCTTCCTGCTTTCAAAATCCTCTTCCTGAACTGCAATGCTTAATGCAACAAGTGCACAATTGCTGCAAAAGAAGATTTTTACCTTTGTTTCTGCATTCTTTAGATTTGTCTTTGGCTTTATTCCCTGTTCTTCCAGCTTCTTCCATACAAGGTCTGCAAGCCCTGCTTCTGAAAATGAATTTTGAGAATTCTTCTGAGACTTCTCTTCTTTGCTTTTTGCCATCGCAATATTATTTTTTACTGCTTTCTTTTTTGCTTTCACATCATTATTTTTTATATCATTTATTCTGACAATCCTCAAGCAATAATCCTTTTTATATATAGATTTCCAGACATAAGAAAGAATTTGATTTTTTAATTCTGAAATTTTGCAATCAAAGAGAAGTTCGCCTATTTCTCTGGTAAATGCCGGTCTTGAGCAAAGCATTCTCAAGTCCTCATTTTTTATTTTTTCATCACAATCCACAGCAATGAGCCTACTGCATGATGTTTTCTCACTGTATTTCTTAAAGAATAATGGCAGAAGCGCCTTTATTTCTGCGTGTGCCAATTTGATATTCTCACCCGAAATAAAAAAAACATATTTTGCCATTTTGATTTCCTTTAATGCTTTTATTTGACTTATTTGTTTTGAATTATTTGTTTTTAATTTTGGATTGCTTATTGAGAGTGCTTGTTTTTTTTGGCTTTTTAAAATTCACGTTATTGAAAATTCTCATTGTTTAAAATTTTCATTAAATTGTTTTTGTATTATCTGTTCAAATGCTTAATAGTTCATTTTGTGATTAAAAAACTTTGTGTGTAAAGCAGTTACTTATTTTCAATATTAACAAAAATTATATAAATTGATGCTGTTTCTCTTGTCTCATGGGGGTTTTTGATTTCAGAAAAAAGAGTAATGTTGATTTCATCAAAAAAGGGCGACCTGTAAAATCAATTATAAGGCAGAATATCATCAACATTCTTTTTGTAATTAGGGAAGCATATGGCTATGAAATCTACAAAATTTACAGAATCCTATTTCCTTCTGCAACAATGCGCGCAATCTACTACAATTTGGACAAGGGAATTGAGCTAGAGGAATTTTCAGTGAGCAAGTCAGAAAGCATATCTGGCAATTATAGTTGGGGAAAGGTTGTGGAAAGGACATATTACAGATTGGGAAAGAATGCAAGTCCTGATGCTGATGAAAAACTCATAAAAAAGATAAATGATGTTATTAAGCGCATTAAACTATAGGCATTTCAAAATATGAGCGTGTCAAATGCACATCAAATGCGGTTTATATTCAAGAT
>CAYQKJ010000080.1:0-4561 GCA_964418195.1 uncultured Methanosarcinales archaeon
ATCAAAAATCGCAATTTGAAGGAAATCAGCAATTGAATGTCTCTTCGGAGGAAATTCTAAAATTGTTTTGTCAGTATTTCCAAAGATGTTTGCTGCAAAAATTTTGCAAAATTTTCCGTCGAGAATTTTTCAAAATAATTAAATATAAATATGAGTAATGCTTTATAAAAATATCAATTAAATAAAAATTTTCATGAATCAAAATTAAATCAAAATTAAAATTTGAAATAAAAATTCACAATCAAAAACAAAAAATGAGGTGCCTTCTAGGGAAAAATTTCGTTTTTAATCCCAAAAAAAGATGACGCTGCGCGTTGCAATAACATATAATCTAAAAAAAACTCCCCCCAAGGGTCTTCCTGAAGATTTCTATGCAGAATTTGACAACGAAGATACAATCAATTCCATAAAAAGGGCGTTGGAAAAAGGGGGCTTCAGAGTAATAAAGATAGAAGCTGACGAGAAAGCCTATCTGAAGTTCAAGAAATACAGACCTGACTTTGTTTTTAACATGGCAGAAGGGCTTAGAGGGAAAAACAGAGAATCCCACATTCCGGCAATGCTTGAAGTCTTGGAAATACCATACACAGGCTCAGACCCTTCTACACTCTCAATAGGACTGAACAAGGCAATGACAAAAGAAATACTCATGCACAACAAGATTCCGACAGCCCCTTTCCAAGTTTTCTACAAGCCTGACGAAAAATTGAGCAGGAAAGTGAGCTTTCCAATGATAGTGAAGCCGTTATACGAGGGCTCTAGCAAGGGCATAAAGAACGATTCTGTTGTCAGGAACGAAAAGGAATTGAGGAAAAAACTTTCAGAAGTTATCGGCATTTACGAGCAGCCTGCACTCGTTGAAAATTTTCTTGACGGCAGGGAATTCACAGTCGCTGTTATAGGAAATGAAGATCCAGTTGTGCTTCCGATAAGAGAGTTGGTCTTTGACGACCTTCCTGAAGGAGCAAATCCGATTTATTCATACGAGGCAAAATGGGTATGGGACACTCCAGAACATCCCATACACATCGGAGTTTGCCCTGCAAAAATTCCTAATCATACGAAAAGGCGCATAGAAAAGATAGCACTTGAAACTTACAAGGCGCTTGGCTGCAGGGACCTGTGCAGGATTGACATAAGGCTTGGAAAGAGAAACAGACCTTATATCCTAGAAGTGAATCCGCTGCCAGGAATACCTCCCAGGCCAGAAGACCACGGCTGTCTTCCAGGAATTTGGTATTCAATGAATCTGCAGTATGAGCAGTTAATAAACACTGTTATGTATCATGCAATGAAACGCTACGGCATTGAGAACGGCTTAAAGGAGCCGCTCATAATAAATGACTTAAGGAAATATACCAAAGTCAAGCATAGAAGAAACAACTGACACTAAACTGAAACTGGAAATAAAATTTACAAAAAATAAAAATTGATGAATAAAAATCAAAGAAAAACTTTGGAGTGTGAAATCACATGGGCTTGAAGATAGGGATTTTGTACAACATTGTAACAAAACTTGAAAGAGGGCATCCTGCAGACATAATTGCAGAGCAGGATATACTGAATACTGTGAAAGGGGTTTCTGATGTTCTGAAAACAGCGGGGCATGAGGTAATTCCGATAGTCGTGGACAAAGAGCTTTATGAGAAGACAAGAACCACAAAGCTGGACATAATATTCAATCTCGGAGAGGGCATTGGAGGAAACATAACTGCAGAAGCCTACATTCCCGCAATACTGGAGATGGCAGGAATTCCATACACAGGCTCAAACTTCTTGACTTTATCAGTATGCCTTGACAAAGCAAAAACAAAGCAGATTCTGTTGTCAAATGATATTCCAACTCCGAAATTCCAGGTGTTCAAGGCTGTGGATGAGCAGCTTGAGCTTGGAATGAAGTTTCCGCTGATAGTGAAGCCGGTGCATGAAGATGCCAGCATAGGCATAACAAACGATTCAGTTGTGATGGATGAGCAGCAGATGAGAAGCAGGATAAAGTATGTGCTCGAAACCTACAGGCAGCCTGCGATGGTTGAAGAATTCATAGAAGGAAGGGAAGTCAATGTGTCAATAATCGGCAACAGAGAGCCAGTAGCACTGCCTATTGAAGAGCTTGACTTCAAGGACCTGCCAAATGGAACATTCAACATATGCTCCTATCAGGCAAAATGGATGCCTGAAACAGAAATTTTCAAAAAAACAGTTCCAATATGCCCTGCAGACATTCCAAAGCATGTTGAGAACAGGGTTAAGAGATTAGCATTAGCTGCATACAAAATAATGGAGTGCCAGGATTATGCCAGAATAGACATCAGAATAGACAAAAACAACAATCCATATTTATTAGAAGTTAATCCAAATCCTGACATTGGTCAGAATGACACTGCCTTCAGCAGAGCAGCAAATGCGGCAGGCATGGATTATAATCAGCTTGTCTTAAGAATTTTGCAAGAGGCATTGGAAAGACAGGCTTTGGCAAAGAGGGTTGAAGAAAAGTTAAATGTCGTCCAACACATTTAATTTTTGTTATATTAACAATTTTTAATAACGATGCGCACTTACAATGCACATTTTTTTTATATTTATTTTTTTAGTTTGTTTTTTCATTTTGTTACAATCCTTTTTTATTTTTTTGAGAGCACAGCTGGAAAACTCTGAACTCAAATAAAGTTCAAATGAACTTCAAATAAATTTCAAAGACTGACAAAATAAAGACCCCAAAACCAGTGAAACTTTGCACTGGAAGAAAATTGAAAGCCAAAAACAAGTATGAAAGGATAAGCATCGCCTATAGAGTTGCCAAGAATGGAATCAATGTGAGGATAAACAAGCGCAACTATAACATAAGATATCCCCCTTCGGTATGGAGAACCCTTTCCATACAATCAAAACATTTTCTGTCAGACAATTTGGTAAGCCTTGTGGGAATGCAGCTGCCTTTCTTCCTTGGTTCAAAGAAGATAAGGTATGCTTCCTCATTTCCCCTTCTCGAGCCGTTCTTCAGAGAAGTCAACATACTCTCTGCCCCGTTCTGCAGCGATGCAGACGGAAAGCCGGTTGCAGACACACTCAAACAATTTATCAATGCGCAGCACAAGTTCAAGAACTACAAGATAAAAAAGCCACAGTTAGATTTTGAGCCAGAAGAAAAAAGCGTTGTAACATTCACATTTGGAAAAGACAGCCTGCTCAGCTATGCTGTATGCAAGGAAATAGGGCTTGAGCCATTGCCTGTTTATATAAGAGAGCCAGACCTTAAGGGAATGTATGAGAACAAGCACAAAAAAATGCTGCAAAAGAAATTCATAAAAGAATTCAGGAAGCGGGTTCTTAACCTGGACTACGGCTTGGGACATATACACTACTCTGAATCCTGGAAGGACGTCCAGCCGACAAACTTTGGATCAACAACTCAGCTGACAGAATATGCATTGTGCCTGGTTCCATTTATGAAAAAGTACTGCGCCTCTTATCTTGTATTTGGAAACGAGAAGAGCTGCTCTGACTCCCATTATACAGATGACGGCTTTGAGTCAAACCCTGTTTATGACCAGTCAGCCAGCTGGATGCTGCGCATAAAGGCAATCCTTTCAATTATGACAAGGAACATGTGCACTGGAATGAGCGTTGTTGAGCCATTGCATGAAATTGCCATAATAAAAGTGCTCTACAACAGATACAAGAAGCTTGCAAAATATCAGACAAGTTGCTTTGCTGACAACGAGAACGGAGTGGATTCAAGATGGTGCTGCAACTGCTCAAAATGCGCCAGAATGTTCATATTCCTTCTTGCCAATGGAATAAATCCAAAAAAGGTTGATATAAACAGAAATATGCTTGATAAAAAGAGCAAACCGCTTTATCCATTATTTAACGCAAACAAGGGTATACCTGATAACAAGATAGTGGTTTATTATGATTTAAGCGAGTTTGGAAGAGATGAGCAATTGCTGGCTTTCTATCTTGCCTACAAAAAAGGTGCAAAAGGATATCTAATTGATGAATTCAAGAAGAAATTCCTGAAAGAAGCCAAGAGGAAAGAGGATGAGCTTTACAAAAAATTCTTCAAGGTGCACAACTCAATAACCATGCCGTATAACATAAAAAAGCAAGTGATAAGCATTTACAAGGAAGAACTTGGCAGATGAAAAATGATTCTTCATGAATAAGCAGACAGCAATGATTTTTCTTAAATCCTTCTAAATTTTTCTTAAATTCTTTTTTAATCTTAAATTCTTTCTTGAATATTTCTCTTAAATATCTTTCTTGAATTCTCAAATATACTTGTTGAATACCTCTCTCAGCCCTGCTAAAATATTTTTTCCATATTGAGCGGGCTTGGTGAACAAGCTTAGCTGCACTTGCCTTTGACATACCACTCCACTTCTGGATTCATGCATGCATAACACCAATTGCCATATTCTTTTCCGTCGCTGCCGCAGACAGGCACGTACAAGTCATAGCAAGCCATAGGCCTTGCCTCATTGTCGCAAAACTTTCTCTCAGCAGGCTTGCATCCTGAGATGAAAATGGTTAAGCTAATGATAGTTATAACAAGCAA
>CAYQKJ010000081.1:0-4541 GCA_964418195.1 uncultured Methanosarcinales archaeon
AACTGGTACATATCAAAATATCTTTTTATAAGTCCCTGCAATTTATAAGCTTCTTCATACAATAATCTTTTATGCATTTCAAGGTTTTTCTTTAATGCCCTTCTTCTGAGGTAAAGCCCAAAGATTCTCATAATGAAAGATTTCTCCCACTCGTTTTTATAGTCAACTTCTACTCTGGGATTTATATAGATTGTCAGTTCTCCTTTCTGTGCCTTTACTTTTTTTCCGTCAATGACAACTTCCACATCATTTACTCCAACTCCTAAATAATCAAAATTCATCACATATCTTATCTGTCTGCTTATCTCCTTTGTGAGCCTCCACCAAATCCAGAGTACATCTCCAGCAGGATTTTCCTCTATAGAATATAAGGTTTCCATGTACTTGTCTCCACCAAATTTATCTTGGTAGCTGTTCTCCATAAACCAGTCGTGGAGCATCTCATAAAGAGGCTTATAGACAGCAGTTGCCTTGTATCTGGACTCTATGGTGGGTATCTCTACCTTTATGACCATATTTAAACTGAAGCCAGGCAAATTTATAAAACTTTCGAACCATAAACGAAAGGGCCTTACCTTCATTTTAGCCCTAAAAACGTAAGTTTTAAATATCTCACTTATTAGAAAGTGAGAGAGGTGGTTTTATGGCTAAGAAGGCAGGAAAGAAGAAAGTTAAGAAAGCCAAATCCGCCAAGAAAAAATCCTTGAAGAAATCAGCAGCCAAGAAAGGTGCCAGAAAAGGTGCTAGGAAAGGCGCCAAAAAAACAGCAGCGAAGTTTAAGAAGAAAGCAGTTAAAAAGGAAAAGGCTGTTAAAAAGGCTGAAAAGAAGAAGAAATATTACTATGAAAAAGAGCCTGTAGAGGAACAGTTTCCCTTTTTTGAAGAAAAGCCAGAGACTGATTTTCCAGAACCAGATGAACCAGGCTATGACTTTGGCGAAGAGGGCTTCTCAGAAGAAGAAGAGTGGTAAACAAATTTTTTGTATTTAATGAATTTTTTCTTAGAATTTTCTTAACAAATAGTTATGTTTTTTAGTTGATATGCATCATAAATCATTTTTTTAATGACTTAACTGCTTTTCTAATCAATTATCTCCACTTCTTCCTCTCTTATTTCACCTTTTCTGATAGTATAAGCTTTTATTACCGGTTCTTCTAGGTTATCTAGAGAAATTATAAGATAAAAAACACCTGGGTAACGGGCTGACTCGCCATCAAGGGCTAATTCATAGTCAAAGTCTTTTGAAGGGTATGCAGGATAATTAATGTGAGAATGATAGATTGCCAATATTTTCAATTTTTCCCTGTATATCTCATCAAAAATCCTGCCCAATTCTTCAGGGTCAGCCAAATAACGTGCATATGAATTTTTTGCAATATTTGCCGTCCTGTAAACTTTCTCTACAATGCCATCTAGGCGAGCATTTGTTCTGCCTGAAACTATTCCGCATGCCTCCTTCGGGAACTCTTCCCTGCAGTGAGTAACTATCTCCCCCAGCTGGCTTCTCCTGATGCAGATTTTGCTCATATGCGCACATCCTTTCAGTTATTTTTTGCATTTATTTTTATAATTTGCAATATTTTAGCTTTGACTCAGCTTTGAGCAGGAATCTCATTTTTTTTATTTTTTTTAATAAACTTTGGGATAACACTGCTGTTTTTCTCAGGATTAAAACCCCTTATTTCCTCGATTTTGATTTCTGCAACTATTCTGCTGACAAGCGCATGCAGTGTTCCAGGCATTCTGGCAAGAGATATGTGCCCGTTGCTGACCCATTCATCAATGTGGAAGCCGCTTTTCAGCAGTTTTGCAGTTATCTTTCTTCTTTCTTTGGGCGTCAAAGTAAAGGCATTTCTATCCAAAACATGTATATGATAGCCCCTTCCTGAATAAACTATTTTTAGGCTGTTAAATCCAAAATCTTTTTTTAATTTTTTGTATAGCTCTATTGTTTCTGATTTTGCTTTTTCCAAGCATTTTTCACAGAAACTATAAATTCCTATCCTCTTGCAATTGCACTCTATGTTTTCAGGATCTATGTCAAATACCAATTCCTGCCCAAGAAAGTTATCACAATTTGTGCAGTTCCATCTCTGCTTACATGTTCTGCATTTCTCATAATCTGAAAAAATGTTCCTCTCATAATATATGTCTTCTGGAAGATAGAGAGCACACCTCTTTTTTAACTCTGTAAAATCATCATATTTTGAGATATACATAAGCTTCCTGTAAAAGCTTGAGAATTCGCTTTTTATGATTCCAGAATCGGTTCCAAAGTCTATTGCAAAAACAGGTTTTTTCCAAGAAGCCGGCTTTACAACATCCTGCGGATAGTCCCTGAACCAGTTTTCAAAGCTGTCTGCTGAAAATTCCTTTTCATAAAATTCCTTCCTTTCATACAATTCTGAAAAGCGCATTCCCCTTGGGAACCTATATTCCTTTCTTCCCGCCAGATTTGATTTTAGTGCGCTGCTTTTATTCATAATGGCACCCCAAAAACTAATGTAAAAATTATCTCTATAAAAAGTGTATGATTTAGAAAATAAAAGTCTTATGTTTTGCTTTTGTAAATTTTTCCCCTTATTTTTTCCTTAAAGTTTTAGCTCATGCACAAGTTCCAAGAATGTTGCGTTTGACCAGGCCTGCATAAGGCAGCCTTGCGACTTGAGTTCTGAAGAGCTTGACAATTCTGCAGAAGTCCCAACTATTCCTTTAAAGAGGATTTCATCAATATCTGCCTTTAATATCTGGGCCACATATTTTTTGAAATGCTCCCTATCTGTTCTGTTCATGGCTATTGCAGCGATGTTGTTTACAAAGAACCAGCTGTCTCCATTGTGGTAGCTTTCTGAGCTCTCTCCAGTATGTGTTTTCCTGAACCTTGCATCTTGTTTGTCTATTGTTGATAGCCCACCCCATTTATTCCATAATTTTTCAAGCAGAAAATCAAAGCACCTTCTCCATTCTTCTCTGCTTAGCAGTTCAGGATAGAAATAGCATGCAAGAAATGCATTCACCCTTATTGTATTGTCAGCATCATTATCCTTAAGAACTTCACCATCCCAGAATTTTTCCCTGACAGCATATCTGAAATTTTCTTCCAGTCGCTTGTATCTTTTATCTCTGCTTAATTTTTGCATGAGCCTGAGCATTCTAAGAAATAACGCCTGTATTTCTATGCAAGCTCCTCTTCTCTCCAGAGAATCCATCCATGTTTCTCCAGCATTATTCTGTATTAATGTTATCTCCTTGGTGTTTTTCTCATTTTTTGCATTTTTTCCAATAATGCAGTTTATGCATTCTGAAAGCCTTTCTCTCAACAAATCTATATCCTCTTCTTTCATGTATTTTTCCAAAAGCCCTTGCTCTTCAAGCTCATTTAGAAAATCGTCAAATCTCATAAAAACAAGCGCTGCTGAATCAGCAGAAACTCTATTGTTTAGGACTTCAAGCATTCCTTTGTCATTTATTCTGTCTAATTTTTCAAAAAGAAGGTTCTTAACATAAACGAATTTCTTTTCCAGAATAAGAGCTTTCAAGCTCATCATTTCATCCCTTGTCCAGTATTGGAAGAACCAAGGAAACCCTGCTAATATGCCCTCAGAGATAGATAAAGCGTCCATGCTGGATTTTGCACTCATCTTTGCGAAATAAGAATATGATTTATTTGAAATGGATTTATCTAAAATATTTTTTGATTTGGTTTTTGATGGCGTCTTTTCTTCAAGGAGCTTTTTGAATTCTTTTTCTCCATTTCTCCTGAACTGTTCTGCGTTGTTGTATACAAAATCGCATTCTTTTTCTGCCTGCATTCTGTTTTCAGCAACTGTTATAACAGCAAGGCTTGCTTCCAATTCTACTGCCCTGAAAACATATCTTTTATATGGAAAAGAATTTCTTTCCCTGTCAAACTCATAGTCTTTTTCAAGCCATTGTAGAACATCTCTTGAATCTCCATTACACTTCACTGCTATCCAGATTTCAAATTCCTTTTGTGAATCAGAGGAATCTTCTCTCCGGTCACTCTTTTTTTCAAATCTTATAAGCAACTTGTCTTTATCCCTTATAATATCATAATACATTCCAAACCTTCTTGAATCATAGGATTTTCTAACATCAAAATCCAAAAAGAAATTTGTTTTCTTGTTCAGATTATAAATAAATGAGTTAAAATTTTTTGGCATTAGAAAATTTTCAGCAATCTCTGAACTATTTCTTGAAGCAGAAAAGAATTTGTTTATTAATGTCTTCTCCAAAGCTTTTTTATCAGTACTCTCGCTTTTTTGCAAAACAATCTCATCCAAAATCTTGAACATGTCCTTTGAAAAGAAGAACAGTCCAGAATACCTGCTCTTTTTTTCCATTGACAGAAAATAATTGCCGCGATTGTTCGTAAGAAGAAATCCTATGTTGTCTTCTCTTGTTTTCTCATAATCTATTCTTTTGCTGATTTTCTTCGTATTAATCTTATGGATTATTATCATGTTTCCTGTAATGAAATCTTGTTTTATGAGCCTTTATTTTTTAGTATAATATATGGC
>CAYQKJ010000082.1:0-4537 GCA_964418195.1 uncultured Methanosarcinales archaeon
AATCAAGCATTATAATTAAAACAAATATTATAAATTAAAAATTAAAAAATAAAATTAATAAACAATTAAATAAGATAACAACAAATTCAAAAGTAATTTAAAAGTTGATTGAAATGGCAGACAAAAAACAAGATGAGGATAAAAAGCAAGACGAGGATGAAAAAATGGCAGACAATAAAATCCAGTCCATGCAACATCAGGTAATGGGATACGACAGGGCAATAACAATGTTCAGCCCTGACGGAAGACTACTCCAGGTTGAATATGCAAAAAAGACAGTCAAGCAGGGCTCAACAGCCATAGGCATAGTTTACAAGAATGGAGTTCTTCTGCTGACTGACAAGAGAATTGCAGATGACCTTGTGATTATAGAAACTGTTGAAAAGATTTGGCAGATTGACGACCATATGGTTGCGACTGCCGCGGGAATAATCTCTGACGCGAGGGTGTTGATAGACAGGGCTCAGGTAAAAGCCCAGCAGCACAAGATAACCTATGACAGCCCCATAGATGTTTTGAGCATTGTCAAGGATGTATGCAATCTCAAGCAGATATGCACACAGAGCGGCGGCTTACGCCCATTCGGAGTTTCACTGCTGATTGCAGGAGTTGACTTTGATGGCCCGAAGCTCTATGAAACAGATCCCACAGGAATCTACTTCAGATACAAGGCAACTGTGATTGGAGAAGGAGAAGTAGAGGTTGAGGAAGTTTTGCGAAAGGAATACAAGGAAGATATGAGCAGGGAAGATGCAATAAAACTCGCTATAAAGGCGCTCTACAGGTTCCTGAAGAAGAATTTCAAGCTTGAGAGAATAGATGCTGCTTATGTTGAGATGGATGACAAGAAGTTCATGAAGCTAAGCAAAAAGGAGCTCGAGAAATTCTTCAACGGCGTAAAGACAGCTTAAGCAAGCGAAAGCGCTAAGCGAAGTAATAAAATAAAAATAACAGAAAGCTGCACAAAGCAAACAATTGCAACGATAAAACCTAGAAAGCAGACAATTAACAAAATCATAAAAACAGCATCAAAATAACGACAACATAAGCGCAACAAAGGATGATGTCAAAAAACATGTCAGAAACAAATCAGGACAAGGCAATAAAAAAATAAAGAAAAAAATCCTAAGAAAAAATCAGGAGAAAAATCAGAGGAAAAAATGGCTGCGCCAATAATGTTTGACAGGGAAAAGATACACCTGAATCTGGCCAGAATCAGAAAGGGCGGAGAAGATTTTGAAGTAGCCATAGAGCCAGACCTTGCAATAAAGTTCAAGGAAGGCAAGGCAATCAGCATTAGGGAAGTGCTTCACAGCGAAAATGTTTTCAAGGATGCAAAAAAAGGACTCAGGGCATCAACTGCGCTTATGAAAGAGTTGTTCGGAACAGATGACGAGCTAAAAGTTGCCGAGATAATACTGAAAGAAGGAGAGATACAGCTTACATCAGAATACAGGGAAAAATTGAGAGAGGAGAAGGAAAAGAGCATAATAGCGATACTTGCAAAGAATTCAATTGACCCAAGAACCGGGCTGCCCCATCCGCCTGACAGGATTAAGCGTGCCATGGATGAAGTCAAGGTAAAAATCAACTACACAAAAAATGCAGAGGACCAAATTGAGGAAATAGCAGAGCAACTGAGACCTGTGCTGCCCTTGAAATTCGAGAGGGTGATGATTGAGTTGAACATTCCTGCGCAATATGCGGCAAAGTGCTATTCTGTGCTAAAGAACTTCGGGGAGCTGATGATGGATGAGTGGCAGTCAGACGGCAGCCTCAAAGCCAGAGTGAGAATGCCTGCGGGCTTGCAGCAGGGCTTTTATGACGCCCTCAACAAGATAACCCACGGTGATAATCAGTCAAAGATAATAAAAGAGTGAGATAAAAAAAGACTTAACAAAAGACATAACAAAAAACAAAAAACAAAAAAAACGAA
The DNA here is from genome assembly GCA_964418195.1 of uncultured Methanosarcinales archaeon. Taxonomy (GTDB): domain Archaea; phylum Nanobdellota; class Nanobdellia; order Woesearchaeales; family 0-14-0-80-44-23; genus CAYQKJ01. The sequence goes on from CAYQKJ010000082.1 coordinate 1,937, forward strand.
AAACGAAAACAAAATAATGTGAATAATTTTTATGCTAAAACATTAAGGAGTTGATTTGAAAATGGGAAAGATGTTATTGAGCGAAAAAGAGATAGTTGTTCCAGGGGACATTATTGCAGAAGGAATGAACTTCATACCCGGGGCAGGAACCTTCAGGGAAGGGGACAATATAATAGCTTCAAAGCTTGGGATGATAAGCACCAGCGGCAGTCTAATCAAGCTGCTTCCACTTTCAGGAAAATACATGCCGAAAGTTGGCGACACCATAATATGCAAAGTGATTGACTTAAGCATGAGCGGCTGGCGCGTGGACACTAACTCAGCTTATTCTGCAATGCTCTCAATCAAGGAAGCTAGTTCTAGATATATCAGCAGGGGCGCTGACTTGACAAGATATTTCAGAGTGGGGGATTACATCCTCACAAAGATAATAAATGTTACTTCCCAAAAGCTTGTGGACATCACAATGAAAGGTCCTGGCCTGAGAAGGCTTAGCGCGGGGATAGTGATATCCGTGAACCCCTCGAAAGTTCCAAGGATAATAGGAAAGAACGGCTCGATGGTTTCGCTTATAAAACAAGCCACAAACTGCAGCATAGTTGTCGGGCAGAACGGACTTGTGTGGATTCAGGGAAACCCGAAAGACCAGGTTAAGGCAATAAGCGCCATAAGAAAAATAGAAGAGGAAGCGCACATCTCAGGACTTACTGAAAGAATGGAGAAATCACTCAATGGCGTAGCACATTCTCCCAAAGAATATTCTTCAAAAGAAACTTCTGTAAATGTGGAATTCTCTGAAGAAAACCAGGCAGGAGAAGAGCAAAGCTTTGAGTAGAATATATGATAAAATATTACAAAACATAATCAACATGAAAGGTGATTCATTTGAGTGAAGAAAAAAGAATTGACGGAAGAGCAGCTGACGAATTAAGGCCTATAACTGCAAAGGCAGGTGTTGTGCCTCGGGCAGACGGCTCTGCATATTTCAAAATCGGAAAGACAGAAGCATATGCTGCTGTTTATGGACCCAGAAATCTTTTCCCAAGATTCCTGCAGGACCCAGAAAAGGGAATATTGAGATGCAGGTACAACATGATGCCCTTTTCAGGGATGGGAGAGCGCGTAAGGCCGGGCGGCTCAAGGCGCTCAAAAGAGATATCTATGGTCACAAAAAAGGCATTATTGCCAGTCCTTGACCTACAGGACTTTCCAAATGCAGTTGTTGATGTCTTTATAGAGCTCTCTCAGACAGATGCCGGTTCAAGATGCGCAGGCATATGCGCAGCAGCGATTGCCCTTGCTGACGCAGGGCTTTCTATGAAGGACCTGCCAGTAGCAGTTGCCGTAGGAAAAATCAATGACAGGATAATTGCTGATTTGAACTATGATGAAGAGGCAACTGAAGGCGAAGTGGCAGATATTCCAGTCACTGTGCTTCTAAGAACAGGAGAAATTACCCTGTTGCAGATGGACGGCGAGGTTACAAAGGAGCAGCTTATGGACGCATTGAAGATGCTAAAGAAGGTTGTTCCCAAGATTCAGAAGGCGCAGAAAGATGCGCTTAAGGAAAAGTTCAAGACATTCGTTGAAAACGAAGAAGCGCGATAAAAAAGAGCGAACAATGCAAAAAGCAAAATAACACAAACAAAAATAAAAACAACAAAACAAAAAATAACAAAAAAACATTTACAAAGGCGATGATTATGGAAGAGGATTTTAAAGAACAGGTTAAAAGAGCATTATCAGAAGGAATCAGATTCGACGGTAGAAAATTGCTGGACTTCAGAAAGCTTGAAGTTGAGACAGGAATTATAGAAACAGCAGAAGGCTCTTCAAGGGTGAAACTTGGAGACACAGAAATCTTATGCGGGATAAAACTGGAAGTTGGAACTCCATATCCAGACACTCCTAGCGAAGGCACAATATCTGTGAATGCAGAGCTTCTGCCTTTATCAAGTCCTGAATTTGAGTCAGGCCCTCCGGGAGAGGAGGCAACTGAGGTAGCAAGAGTGGTTGACAGGGGCATAAGAGAGGCAAAGACGCTTGACTTCAAGAAGCTGTGCATAGAAGAAGGAAAGAAGGCATGGATTGTCAATATTGACCTTTGCACAATAAACAATGCAGGCAACCTGATTGACGCTTCAGGAATTGCTGCACTCGCTGCATTGAAAAATGCCAGAATGCCTGAATTCGACGGCGAAAAGGTGGATTACAAAAAGAAGACCAACAAAAAGCTTCCGCTTACCAGATTACCTCTGCCATGCACAGTAATCAAGATTGGAGACAAGTTTTTGGTGGACCCTTCTTCTGAAGAGGAGACAGTTACAGAGGCACGATTAACAGTTGCAGTAACTGAGAAAAACACCTTGTGTGCATTGCAGAAAGGCGGTGACTACCCGATAACAGAAAAGGATGTCAGCAGCATGGTTGACATTGCAATAGAAACAACAGGAAAACTCAGAGAGATGTTAAAGGAAAAGCTGAAGGAATGAGCATAAAGAAATAGGTAAAGGGGTAAAGATAAGATAGAAAGGATAAGACACGCTGAGGGAAAATAAGAAAAAATCGATTGAAATAAAAAATTGATTGACAGCATTAATG
>CAYQKJ010000083.1:0-4526 GCA_964418195.1 uncultured Methanosarcinales archaeon
TTGCATGATGATTTGCGTGAAGGCTTTTTGATAAATTTCTTTTGATAAATTTTAATAATATGTATTTGAATGATGCGTAAAATCAAATTAAATTCCTGAAAATAAATTCAATTCCTGACGATAAGTTTCTTATAAGAAACTTTTATACTTTTGTTCTTGAATAAATCTCCAAAAATAATTTTCTACTTTATAATGGTTACATATAGAAAGATATTTAAATGAGGAGTTATTTTTGCTTCTGCATGACTCTGGATGAAAAAATACAACTCTTGCCGCACCATGTTGATCGATTTACAAAACTCTATTTTAAAAAATCAGAAGAGAGAACAAGACTCTTTGAAATGTTTGAAACGGACTATTCTGACTCTTTTATTTCAAATATAGAGAAAATATTTGAGGATTTCATTTTAAACCCTCATTCCAATCGCGGCATTGAAATTGTGCTGATGAAACCCGATTCACTATGCATGCCTGAAGCAGCTAAGGCGTGCAAAGAATGTTTTATGGAAACCGGTTATGATGCCGAAACCGAAGAACGGATATTCGGCAACGGACTATATAAAGCAGAATACTGTGAGCGAGTCCTGCTAGAGATGCGCCTCCTGCTATTTTACCAAGATTTAAAACCTGGCAAAACCTATTCTTGTGATCATTTCAAAAGAATCACGGAAAACACTGGAAAGAAACTGCTCTCTCTGCAAAGAAATATGACAGATGTGCCGAGGGATATTCCCCCAGATGCAGCTTATACCCCATCTACAGAAATATACAGTCCCTTTGGGCGGCTACCAGCAGACTGTTCTAAAGAATTTCCGTTAGTTTCAAAATTCATGGAATCTAATTTTTATAAATCATGCATACAGCTTCTTGTACGAGGATTTTTGGACATAACTGATGACGGTCGAATAGATCGCGGCAACATATTATTTGAACGGTTTCCAATACTTTTCTCACAAAATTCAGCAGAAATATATGAAACAATTATTAAGACAATCAACAGTGAAAAATAAAAAGGGTTGCACTCTAATTTATCTTAGTATTCAATCATGCCTTCTTTAATCATACCTTATTATGCTGTATACATCATAGCCCTTGAGCATTTCTCGTCCTTTCAGTTCAGCAAGCTCTATCAGGAACATGCAGCCAACCACATTACCTCCAAGTCTTTTCACCAAGTCAGCTGCTGCCTTTGCTGTTCCCCCTGTTGCAAGCAAATCGTCAACTATGAGAACCTTTTCGCCCTTCTTTATTGCATCCTCGTGAATTTCAAAAGCGTCTGTGCTGTATTCTGTGGCAAAATCCTGCCTTATGGTCTTGTGCGGCAGCTTTCCCGGCTTTCTTATTGGAACAAAAGCGATTCCCAAACGATGGGCTAATATTGAACCGAAGATGAAGCCCCTTGATTCAGCGCTTGCAACCACATCTATCTTCTTGCCATGCAGTGCCTTGAGCATCATCTCAATTGCGTGATTGAAATATTTCGGATGCCTCAGCAAAGGAGTTATGTCCCTGAAAAGAATTCCCTTTTTTGGAAAGTCAGGAATCTCCCTGATTATTGATTTCAAATCGTCTTTTAAGTCATGGCCCAGTTCCTTTATTTCCTCATGGGATATCTTCTCCTGCATTCTCTCGCCTCCTGTTAAAAAATATTTAAAGTAATGTTCATATGCTTTGCATTTGTAATTATCTTTTATTTTAATTATTTTTTTATGTAATCATTTTTTTAATATTTTTTTAAGACCGACAAGCAAAATTAAAACGGGAAATAAGTTTCATAGTGAGCTAAGCAATAAGTTTCATAATAAAGCCATGCTAATAATCTATAGTTTGTGTAATTATGCACATATTCACTCTGCAATAATTCACATGAATGCGCCCTGCAGTGCATTTTTGCAGTTGCACTTCCTTTCTTCAGGTACTTTCAGCAATGCCTTGGCAATCAGTTTCCTGACTTTTTCTATGTTCTCCCTAACAGTCTTCAGCACAATTTCATTTGAGACAGTTTCTTCCTTCCACACATCATAGTCAGTTACCATGGCAATATTTGCATAGCATATCTCTGCTTCCCTTGCCAATACTACTTCAGGGCAAAGAGTCATGTTTATTATGTCTGCATTCCAGCTTCTGAACAGTTTTGATTCAGCCCTTGTTGAGAATCTTGGGCCTTCTATCACCACGCAAACCCCTTTTTCATGATATGGAATTCTGAGTTCCTCTGCGGTCTCTATGAGGATTTTCCTGAGCTCAGGGCAGAACGGCTCTGCAGCTGAGATATGGCAAACCTTCTGCCCGTCGTAGAATGTGCTCTTCCTGAATTTTGTAAGGTCAATGAACTGGTCTGGGAATACAAGATGCCCCCGCTTTATCTCCTCCTTGAGGGAGCCGACTGCGCTTACTGAGAATATCCTCTCAACCCCGAGCTGCTTCATCGCCCAGATGTTCGCCCTGTAATTGACATTAGTCGGGTTTGAAGTATGCCGAAAACCGTGCCTTGGAATCGCAATTATTTCCCTTCCATCCAAAAATCCCCTTGTTGGAAAATCCGAGGGAGCGCCGTATGGCGTTTTAATCTTAAGCTGTTCTACAGAAGTGAGAATCTTTGCATCATAAACACCAGTGCCGCCTATTATGCCTATCTTAATATTTTTTGCCAGTCTTACCACCCCTAAATCCGCTTGCTGCCATTATTTTAAAATCTCTCAAAATTAGTTACCACTAATTTGTAATAACAATTTCGAAAGATTTAAATATTGGTGTTGATTATAATGAATTAGAAAGCAGATTAAACTCATTTATAATCTTTGCTATTGGAGCATTCTGCGCAAAAACATGCTGGCCAAAATTTAAAACCAAAAAGAGAGCAAAAAATGCGCGAGATAATAAGATTGAAGAGAGTAATAAAAAATACAGGCTTAGACAATATCTTCTACAAAAAGGCAGTTGCTGACTATAATGCATCACTAGAATCTATTAACTTGCTGACCTCTGATGAAATAAAGCGCCTGCTGCTGATTCAGACAGTCGAGGGGCATGCAATGAAGGGACATGGCAAATTTGGGCATGTTTCAAAGCGCAAGCCCATCTATAATTATTTGAACGCCACCATCGAAGCAGTTGTGAATGCTCTTGATGAGGCAGATATTCTGGAAAAATTCGGCCTGAACAAGAAAAATGTCACGGAACAAAGGCAGAAGCTGATTGATGACATAGCTGACTGGGCAGAAAATGCATGCAACTATGTTAAGAAAAAACAGGGGGGAAATCTCGGAGAAAAAATTGTTACGCGGTTGCAGAAGCCCAAGGAGCTTTTATATCTTAAAAACAGCGAAGCAAAACCACTTATGGAAGTTCCGATTTTCAATGATATAGAAATAAAAGACCCGTTGCTGGTGCTAAAGGGAATGTATCTTGCAAGCAGGATGGACAGCATTGAATGGAGAAAAAAAACAGTTGAAAGATACAAGAACACAGACTATAAACAGCTTATAGGTTTGGGAGACAAGGAGTTTAAGATGGGAGGAGGCACTTGCCTTGCAGTAAACCTTGAAAACCTCATGAATACAAGGATAGAAGAGATTTTGGGCAAAGAAGAGGCGCAATTGTATGCAAGAGAATATGGCAATTATCTGTCAATGGAGTTTATCTCAAAAATAGGGCTTGAAGAGCATCTTGAAAAGCTGTTTGACAGATGGATAATAATTGAAAAGGAGAGTGAAGAAAGCACTGAAAACATAGTGAGTGGCTATGTCAGGCACATAAAGGGACCTGGAGTTTCAGATGATTTGGCAGTCATAATGGCAGGAAGCATTTACGGAATGGAAGCAGCCTGTGGTGTATATCTTGTTGATGCAATTGACACCTTTGATAAATACACTCCAAGAATAATGATGGGAGGCCAAGATGAGAATCTTGGCAACAGGATAGAAAAACTGGTTCCGAACATTGCTTCAGAAGATGAGTTAACAAGCTTCATAGCTCTCATATACAACAAGAATAAGGAAAGGATTGCTGACAGTTCACAGAGAAGATTTCTTGAGATATCGCCTTTGTGCAACACGAGCACCCTGGAAAGCCATCTCGGTTTTATCAGAGACAGAAGCTACTGCCCAGATATGCTGTTCGGCTTTACACAGGTGCCGGCAACTGCTTTCTATGAAGAAGCAGAGCGCAGGATAGAGCTGGCTGACAAGATATCACGAATGTGAATGAAACATAAAGAATGTGAAATATTATAGATTTGATATATTCAAGTATCATAAATTTGAAATGCCTAAAATTTGAGGTTTCTTTTTGCTTTTTCTTTTTTGCTTTTTCTTCTGTTATAAAAATGTTTTGAAATAAAATTGAAATAAAAATCTTCTGAAATTTTGTTCAAATTTAATCCAATATATTTTAAATCTAATAATATTTAAATAATCCAATACATTTAAAAATACCAGAAAATATTCTCGGCATTTGTTAAGCCGATTATAATAAAATTTATTAATAAAATACAAGCATTAGACTAAATATCAAAATAATTAATA
>CAYQKJ010000084.1:0-4520 GCA_964418195.1 uncultured Methanosarcinales archaeon
ATATTAAGGAATTGTTAAAGAATTTTGGGGGTGGTAATGTGAACGTTTTTAAAAAGGTGATATTGGGCGGTTTAGTTCTGGCTATGCCTGTTATGACAAGCATAAGAGCTTTGCAGCCTGAGCAGACGACAAGGCTTACAATCTATAACAATAACTATGCACTTGTAAACGAGCAATTTGATTTTGCAATGCATTCCGGGGAGAATAAGCTGAGACTTGAGATTCCGGAAAATATTGATCTGGGAAGCGTTTATTTAAGAACGCTTAAGCCAGGGGCTGAAGTAAAAGAACAGAATTTCATGCCCGCTGAAATAACAGAGCAGAAGCTTCTCGATGATTATCTGGGAAAGGAAATCCGAGTGGTTATGAAAGACAGAGCACAATCCTCAATATTCTCAGGAGTGCTTGTTGAAAAGGACGGAGGGCTTTATCTGAAGAGAGAAGATTCTTTAGTTGAAATAAAGCCGGATGAGATTGCAGCGATAATATATCCTAATACAGGAGAGCGCGAAAGTGAGCCTAGCCTTGAATGGATTATTGAAAGCCAGAAGGATGCAACAGAGAATTTCAACCTTAACTATATAACAGCAGGAATAAACTGGCAGGCAAACTATTTCGCTGTTCTCAGCAAAGATGAAAAAACCATAAACCTCGAGAGCATTGTTACTCTTACAAACAATTCTGGGATGGACTTCAAGAAGTCATCAGTTGTTCTGGTGGCTGGACAGCCATACAGGCAGTCGTCGTATTCAGAAGGAAAAGGAACAGAAAATCTCTCTCCAACACCATCATTCCAGCCAGGCACTCTGTTTGACTACCACACATACACTCTGGACCGGCTTGTTAGTTTGGAGGATGGAAGCAAAAAGCAGTTTGACTTTATTGATGCAGAAAAAGTTCCTGTGCTGAAGCAGTATGTAATTGATTTTGGGCAGTATTTCACCTTTTATTCTGCTGACATCTTGAAAACAAATGCCGGCATAACAATAAACCTGGTGAACGACGAGAAATCAAACCTTGGAATTCCACTGCCTGCAGGCACGATAAAATTCTACAAGGAAAACAATTCGATGGCGGATTTCATAGGAGAAGCATCCATAAGCCACACTCCTAAAGGAGAGAAGCTTGAATTGACCATCGGCAGAGCATTTGACATCACAGCAGAAAAGAAGCAGACAAAGTATCTTGAAGAGGGTGAAACTCCAATTCCAGTCCCAAGTCCAGAGAAGCCAGGGGAATATTCTCAGTCAACCATTAAGAAGATAACACAGGGCTATCAGATAACAGTCAATAATGCAAAAGAGACATCAGAGACAGTAAACATATTTGAGAGAATCCCCTTGAATTCAGAGATAACAACTTCATCAGTAAAATATGAAAAGATTACACCAACTCTAATAAAGTTCATCCTCAGCGTTCCGCATAACGGCTCTGCAGCACTTGACTATGAGTTTGTGCAGACAATAACATAAACTTGAAAGTTAAGGCAAGAACTTGAAAGGCAAGATTTTTTTATTCTTTTTATTGTTTTTTATTTTCTTATTGTTTATTTTTCCAAAAAGAATATCGCGTCTTTGCTGTCAAGGGCTATCTCTTTCAGCCTGAAGTTTTTCATTATCAGCTTCTCTGTCTCCTCAAAATTTTTGCTCTTCCTGAGCACCGTAAGAACAATGTTCTCATGTCCATCTTTAGCAACTCTTTTTATCTCCCTCAGCCCTTTTTCAACATTTTTAAAATTGTGAACTGCTGTGACTGAAACCACAAAACCAAATGAATCATCCTCAAAAGGAAGATTTTCTGCTTGTGCAACAATGTATTTTCCTTCAGGGTCCTTCTGCTTTGCAATCTCAACCATTTTTCTGCTAGGGTCAACGCCTGTCCTGTCGCATTCAAAGAATCTTGTAGAAATTCCTGTGCCACAGCCCACATCCAATAATCTGTTATCTTTAGGGATTTTGATTTTATCTGCAATTATGCTGAGTTTCTTAAGCTGCTCCCCTTCGTACAATTCGTCGTAGCCCTCTGATATTTCATCGTAATAATCCATAATCCAGGGAAAAATCTGCACTCATTAATAAAGTTTTATAAAGAAAAATATACTTCCTGCAGGCATGGAAGAAAAAACCACAGATGCAGAAAGAGATTGCATTGAATTGATAAAGAAATACACAAAGCACAGATTTGTGAAAATAACCAACAGATGCAATCTCGCAATATTCATTGCCCTTGCAATTGCCAAAAGATTCAATACAAAGAAGTATATTGCAATTCCAGAGCAGGGCGGCTGGTTCTCTTTCAGGAAATATCCGAAAATACTTGGCTTTGATATTATAGAAATAAAAACAGATTCTGGAATAATAATTCCTGAAGAGCTGGAAAATTCGCTTAAAGAAAAGAATATTTCTGCTGTTCTTATTGCAAGTTTTGCAGGATATTTTGCAGAGCAGCCGTTAGAGGAGATAAGTAAATTATGCGGGAAATACAACTGCCTGCTGATTGAAGATGCTTCAGGGGCAATAGGAGATAAAAAACTCTGTAACGGTGATTTTTCTGACATCATAGTCGCAAGCTTTGGGAAGCACAAGCCAGTCAATCTTGGCTATGGCGGTTTTATCTCGGCAAACAGAAAAGAATTTTTTGAAAGCTCTTCTGACTTTTTCTCTCTGATAAAGGTTTATCCGGAAATCTACAGAGAGCTTTACAAGAAGCTTAAGAAGGCGCCTGAAAGAATTGATTTTTTCTACGAGAAATGCAAGGAAATCAAATCTGATTTGAAAGATTTTGACATAGTGCACAGAGAAAAAAGAGGGATAAATGTTGTAGTGAGATACAAGAACGAGAATGAAAGAAAGAGCCTAATAGAATACTGCGAGAAGAATGGATATGAGTTTGTGCTCTGCCCAAAATACATAAGAATTAATGACAAGGCAATCAGCATTGAAGTCAAAAGATTAAATAAATGAGATAAGTTTTTATATTACAATTTTTATTTAATTTTTAACTTAAACAAACAAAAAAAAGGAATGAACACATGAAAAGCTTTTTAAAGAGCAAAAAAGCCAGTTTAATTGGTTTTCTAGTTATTGTTGCGCTGATTATGGGTGCGTTTCTGATAATACGCAGCAAGAACTATGACATAAAAAGACCAGGGGATTTATTTTCTTTCCTTGGAGATTTCTTCTCCTGGCTGTTCCAGCTTGGAAAAAACATTTATAATTTAGTTGGTTACACAGTAAAGCAGAATTGGACTCCAGAAGGAGTCAACCTTTCCAATATAACTAATATTACAGAGAAATAAATACAAAATTACGCAGAAAATAATTATGAAAACCTAATCAAAAAAAATTCAGAAATCAACTTTGTCCATCAATAAAAAACTTTTTCAATTCAGGAATCAATTTGCAACGAAAATGCAATTAAAACTGGCAAATAGGATAATTATCCAATATAATTACGCAATAAAAGATAAATACACAATGAATATGATTCGCAATCGACGCAAGAAGGTGATGTAATGGCTTTGAAACAACCGCAGAGCATGGAAGAACTTATTTACTATACTGATAGGCAGATTGGAAATGGAGAAGCAAGAGTCTGGGTCTTTAGGGAATTATGCCTCAAATGCAAGAAAGCAATGATGGGAAAGCCTAAGGACAGCAAGGGCAAGGTGATGATAAGGGCAAAGGAATACATGTGCCCTGCATGCAATTATAAGATTGATAAGCAGGAATACGAGGACAGCCTCACAGCAGACATTGAATACAAATGCCCGAAATGCGGATTCAAAGGAGAATTGCAGATTCCATTTAAGAGAAAGAACATAGGAGGCATACCAACTCTGAGGTTCCAATGCCAGAAATGCGGAGAAAATATTGATGTCACAAAAAAGATGAAATATAAAAAAAATAAAGAAGCAGGTTCTGAAGATGAATAAAAGGGATTTGTTTAAAAAAAATTTGTATATTTTAATAATTTTAGCAGCTCTCCTTCTGATTCTATTTTCTTATGGCTGCGCAATTCAAAATGCTCAGAAGGAAAAAGAGAAGAACCCTTATGAGGGCACAGCAACTCTTATTGTAAAAACAATAGGAAAAACAGACAGCTATCAGATAATGTTCAACAATGTGACAGCACTGCAGATGCTCTCTCAGAACTTCAATGTGAGTATATCAACTCATCCAGCACTTGGGGCTTTCATAAACTGCATAAATGGTGTTTGCGGCAAGGGCAACTATTTCTGGGCATTCTATATTAACAATAAGAGCTCAAATGTTGCAGCATCTGCCTATAAGGTAATGAACGGCGATATTCTGGAATTCAGATTCACAGACAAGCTGGAATAAAAATCTGGATAGCTGAGCATATAATTGAATCACAGGGAGAAATCAAATTCCGGCATTTAAAACATTTGGAGTACAACATAAGTTAAAGCAACGCGTAAGCATTATCTTGCAATCGTCCCCTGTTTATCTCCATACTTATTTTTCTTACTAAGCGGCACTCTTAAAAACTTTAAAAAC
>CAYQKJ010000085.1:0-4518 GCA_964418195.1 uncultured Methanosarcinales archaeon
GTACTTTATGGAATATTATTTTACAAGATATTTAAGCAGTGAATGCTTAAGAAGTGAACCTGAAACAGTTTTTTCTTAATTGAATTTAATAATTTGTACAGCTAATTTTATGGCATTTGATTTTTTGCACATATCAAAAAGATTTTTAAATAACCTCTTAATACCTATTCGTAGGAGTGTAATGCCTGTTTATGAAAAGATGCTTTTGTGAAATGATGCTATTCATGAAAAGATGATGTAATATGATAAAATTCAAGACAACTGCGGACATAAAGGTGCCTAAGCAGATAATCGAGCAGGTGATAGGGCAGGATGAGGCAGTTAATATTATGAAAAAGGCTGCTATGCAGCGAAGGCATGTGCTGCTCATAGGAGAGCCTGGTACTGGCAAATCAATGCTCGGCATAGCATTGGCAGAGATGCTTCCCAAAGAGAAGCTTGTTGACACTCTTTCCTTCTACAATCCAAATGATGAGAACCAGCCTATGATAAGGACATTGCCTGCAGGCAAAGGCAGGGAGCTTGTGGCAAGAGCAAAGGCAGAATCAACCATTGGCATGAAAAACCAGAACATAATACTTTTCATCCTTGTGCTGTTCTCAATGATTGTGCCGTGGTGGGCACGCTCTTACTACAAGTCAGACATAATATTTGGAGCACTCTTCATAGGAGGGATGCTTTTTGTGGCAAGTTTCATATTTGCAACAAGCGTAGGAAGGCAGAAGACTAGTTCTGCAATGGCTCCGAAGATAATAGTTGACAATTATGGAAGAAAGCATTCTCCATTTCTTGATGCAACAGGAGCGCATGCAGGCGCTCTCCTCGGAGATGTGCTTCATGACCCCTATCAAAGCGGCGGCTTGGGAACGCCTGCTCATGAAAGAGTGGTTGCTGGAATGATTCACAAGGCGCACATGGGCGTGCTTTTTATTGACGAGATTGCAACTTTGGAACCGGCAACACAGCAGGAACTTCTGACTTCGCTTCAGGAAGGAAAATATGCAATAACCGGGCAGTCAGAGAGGAGTGCAGGTGCAATGGTAAGGACAGAGCCTGTGCCCTGCAGATTCATCCTGATTGCAGCAGGAAACCTTCAGACAGTAAAGAACATGCACCCTGCCCTGCGCTCAAGGATAAGAGGATATGGCTATGAAGTTTATATGAATGAAACAATGAAGGATACTGAAGAGAACAGGGACAAGATAACAAGATTTGTCGCTCAGGAGGTTGTGAAAGACAAGAGGATTCCGCACTTCTCAAGAGACGCTGTTGATGTCATAATTAACCAGGGAAGAAAGATTGCCAACAGGAAAGGGCATTTGACACTGCGCTTCAGAGAGCTTGGCGGCTTGATAAGGGCAGCCGGCGACTTGGCGCTTGAAGAAGGGGCAAAGATTGTTGAAAAAAAGCATGTGCTGAAAGCAAAGAAGATTGCAAAAACCCTGGAGCAACAGATAGCTGACAAATACATAGACAGAAAGCGTGAATATGAAGTGATAAGAGTAACAGGAAAGCAAGTGGGAAGAGTGAACGGGCTTGCTGTTATTGGAGGGGAAGATGCTTTCTCAGGAATAATTTTGCCAATAGAGGCAGAAGTTACTTCAGGAGGAAAGCAGAAAGAGTTTATTGCCACAGGAAAACTTGGCGAGATAGCAAAAGAGGCAATCACAAATGTTTCTGCAATTGTCAAGAAATACTTTGGAGAGGACATAAAGAAATATGACACTTACGTCCAGTTCTTGCAAACATATGAAGGAGTTGAGGGAGACAGTGCAAGCATTGCTGTTGCAATAGCCATAATAAGCGCACTCAAGAGGATTCCGATAAAGCAGGATTACGCAATGACAGGCTCATTGTCAGTGAGGGGAGAGGTTCTTCCTGTTGGCGGAGTTTCTGCAAAGGTTGATGCTGCTATAGATGCCGGAATAAAAAAAGTCATGGTTCCAAAATCCAATGTGCAGGATATAGTCATAGATCCTGAAAGGCTGAAGCAGATTCAGGTGATTCCTGTGGAGAACCTTATTGATGTTTTGAAAGATGCGCTTGACTGGAAGGGCAAGCAGGAAATTCTGAAGAAGATAATAAGCATAAACGGCAATAATGGAAAATAATAGAAATGATTTAGATTAGATTCAGATTCTTAAAACCCTTTTTTTAATCAATTTCATTTTTAAGTTTTTATTATTTTTTAGTTTTTATTTCATAAATTTTTATTCCTCTCAAGCTTTTATTAATTTTTAATATTAACATTCAATTAATTTACTCTATCAAAATTCTATCGTTACTTTTATTAAATTTTTATTATTTGTTTCTTTCCTTTCAATTATTTTTCATTTCTCTTTCACAAATGTCAGAAGAATAAGTGCCACAGCTGTGAGTGCCAGTGAGAGATACAAAGGAACGAATTTTCCAACCTTGTCCCAGAGAATTCCTGCTATGAATGAAGAAGGCAGGGCGCATATTCCTATAACCATCTGAAATGCCCCAAGCCCTGTTCCCCTGTATTTCTTTGGTGCAAGCTCTGAAACAAAGGTTCTCCTCACCATCTCCCAGGATGCCTTGTGCAAGCCGTATAAAACAAAAATCAGCAGTATCGCGATATAAGATTTGAAAAATATGAAACTCAGGCAAACCATAGCCCAGAGCACATATGATATTGCAAGCACAGGCTTTCTTCCTATCTTGTCTGAAAGCCTTCCAAATGGTATGGAAAACATGAATGCAAATGCTGTGAATGTTAAATACAGCACAGGCACGAACAAAATTTTGAAGCCCGCATCCTTGGCATAAATCATAAGAAAGGAATAGCTGAATGCCCCCAGGGCGAAGAATGCACTAAGCAGAAGCATAAGCTTGAAATTCCTGTCCAAATCCCTGAAGGAAACGCCCCCTCGGATTTTTATCCTTTCAGATTTTTTTTCCTTTATTATCAAAAGGATTAAAAGCACGCCTATCAGCGAAGGTATTGCTGCTATGAGAAATAATCTCTTGTAGCCGAGAAAGCCGAAGAAGAGTATGGCTGCTGTAGTGCCGCAAAGGCTTCCCAGATTGTCCATCATTCTCATAATGCCGAAATGCCTGCCGCGGTTTTTTTTCTCAGAGATGTCAGCCACAACAGCATCCCTCGGCGCATCCCTTATCTTTCCTCCCCTGTCCAGCACCTTGAAGGGGATGAGAACATGCCATGTTTTTGAGAATGCATACCCGATTCTGGACATTGAGCCGAAAAAATATCCGAGCCATATGAACACTTTTCTCTTTCTTATCCTGTCAGAGATATAGCCGGATGCTGCCTGCGAGAGCGAAACAATGGCATCTCCCAATCCGTCAATAAAGCCAAGAACAGACATGCTGGCTCCGAGAAAAACAGTGACAAAGAGGGGCCATACAGCATAAATCATATCTGCACCCATACCATTCAGAAAAGAAGCCCATGCAAGAACTTTGACAGTCCTGTTTTTTTCTTTCAGCTTTTTTTCCCTTACGTTTTCTTTGATTTTTTCTGTATTCTTCTCTTTATTCTTTTCTTTAACATCTTTGACACTCATGGAAACGAACATAAATTAAATCACATTAAATATCTTTTGATTGCAAATTGCTGGTATATAAGAAAATATTATGCATAAAAAATATTGCGTAAGAAATGCTGAAAATTACGTTCTTAAATTTTTTCATTAAAAAAGTTCCTTGGACTCCCACGGATAATCAATCCATTTTGGAGGGATTTTCTTGCCGTAATAGAGTTTGACATTGTCAGGAAGCTTGCCGTTTTTTGGTACATCTTTCATGTATGCAACAAGAATCCTCAATTCCTTTGCTTTTAGGCCCAAAATGTAATCAGTTGCTTTTTCAAGGGTGCGCCTTGAATCATCAACTTCATCAAACATTAGCACTTTTTTCCCCTCTATTTTCTTCTCAAGGTTAGAGTCCAGCATCTGTGTTATTATCGGCTCTGAAATCCTGTTGTTATTGTTGTCATAGTGCGACATTCCTATCACATAGGTTGGAATTCCCTTTTTTCCAAAATCCTGTTCCAGGCACGATTTCGCAATTCTTACAACTATCAGGCCGCCTGTGCTTATGCCTATCAGTACATCTGGTATGTATTTGTCATTCACAACTTTAGAACAAGCTTTTACAACTACCTTGTGTGTGTCCTCGTAAGAAACTTTGAGATGTTCAGAATCTGTATGCGCCATATATTAGGAAAGCGCCACATATTAATAAAATTATCGGTTAATGAGAATATTATCTGGCAGTGCAAGAATGATTATGCAGGAGGATGATGCAGAAATACTAATATAACATAATAATCGAAAATAATAATATAAGATAATAACATAAATAATATAAAATTAATAATAAAAAAATAGAAATAGTTATAGAAATGCAAATACGATGCTTAGCTGATGCTTATTTATTGAGAATCTTTAATTTAGCAAGAAGTTTTATCATGGTTATTTATCTATATTGATGCGCTCTTTTACCCTGTGCTCTTTTATCTGTATTATCCTATGT
>CAYQKJ010000086.1:0-4458 GCA_964418195.1 uncultured Methanosarcinales archaeon
AGGAAAAGGTTAATCAAAAAGGAAAAAAGAGCTGGAAATAAAAAAAATAATGCAGAGCTAAAAAATTAAATAAAGTAAATAAGTTAAATACAAATAATTAATGGCTTTACAAAAAATTAATCAAATGCCAAGGCTTGCAACAATATTCAATTTCATTTTCACGTATAAAAAAGAGAATTGAAAAGGAATGAAAAAATGATAATAATTCGTAGCTGAGAAAAACATTTAATCAAAAACCAAGACAAACAAATCAGTTTTCACCTTCATTTTTAATAATAAAAAGAATTGAAAAGAAAAAATAACGATTATTAATAGCTAAACAAAAATTAAAAGCTAAACAAAAACATAAAAAGATTTAAATATAACTCAGACATTTTAGTTATAGAAAAAAGAGGTGGGTGGATGGTTGATTCTAAAGAGAGCAAGAGCACTAAAATTTCTGATTCTCTTAAAAACAGGGTTAGCACAGGCATACCCAGGTTTGATGATCTAATTGGAGGAGGATTTCTTCCAAATTCTGTAAACCTGATTTCAGGAGGCACAGGTACTGGAAAGACAATATTTGCCCTGCAATTCCTATACGCAGGAGTAATTAAAGGCGAATCAGGGCTTTTTATCTCAATGGAGGAAGACCTTTCTGACCTGAAAGACGATGCAAGAGCATTGGGCTGGGATTTTGACAGGTTTGAGCAGGAAGGCAGGATAACATTTCTGTATGTTTACCCATATAATCTTTCTGATTTCCAGAGCCAGCTGATTAGCGAAATCACAAAGGTGAATGCAAAAAGAGTAGTCATAGATTCGACAAGCGTCTTTGGAATGGCTCTTGAAGATGATTACGAAGTGAGAAAGCAGCTATATACATTTGCATCTCAGCTGAAAAGATTGAAGTGCACTGCATTACTGACTTCTGAGATTGTCGGAGAGCCTTCGCTTGACAGTTCAGGTTTGCTTTCAAGATTTGGAGTTGAAGAGTTTGTTTCAGACAGCGTGATTTTGCTGTATTACAGCGGACTCGGAGGAGAAGGGGACAGGGCTTTGAGAATAATGAAGATGAGAAGAACCAATCATGTCAAAGGAATCATACCATTCAAGATAACAGATAAGGGAATAGCTGTCTTGTCAAAAGAAAAGAGCTACAAGTGAGCTACAAATAAATATCTTTGGGCTAAAGCCCAAAGTACAATAAAATGCGAAGCATTTTATGTACAAAAAATCAAAGATTTTTTTGTATTTTCCAAAAATTGACAGAATCTGCCATTCATCCTTTGCTTAAAAGACAAAGGTATTCTGGCAATTTTTGATAAATAATTGCAAGCAAATCTGCAAGCCAGTTTACAAATAAAAAGGTGATGCAATGATTAAAAAAGACTTTAAAAATCTTCCAATGCGAAAGATTTCTGATGCTGAAAAAGAGGCAATACTGATTGAGCTGGAGCTTTCAAAGCTTAGAAGAAGCAGGGCAACCCTCGTATTAGCTATGGGAGTGCTGATGTATTTTGTCTTCATAATGGCTGGTGTAATAGGCTTTGTAAACAATTTCTTAAGCCAGGGATTGCTGAACCTGATGGTTATCATGGGATTGTGCATCCTTATAATTGCATTATGGCCTTACATGAAAACAGTCAATGAAGAAGAGAAAGAACTTGACGACATGATAAATGAGCTCTTCAGATGAGAAAAAAGATGAGATTACTCTAATTAACCTTTGCCGATAATAAATTTTCCACTAGCTTTCAAGGGTGATGATTGATGAGAATAAAAAATATCAGCATGCTTGCAGTTTTTATCCTGATTTCTCTGGCAGCAGGAGCACTCGGTTCAATATTCACAGCAAATTCTGTCAGGACCTGGTATGCAATGTTGCAGAAACCGGTTTTTGCACCTCCAAACTGGCTCTTTGCGCCTGTCTGGACAGTGCTCTATATTCTCATGGGAACAGCTGCATATCTTGTCTGGGAAAAAGGCTGGAAAAAAATGCAGGTAAGGATTGCTGTAAAGGTATTTATAATCCAGCTTGTGCTCAATGCATTATGGTCACTCCTGTTTTTCGGATTAAATATGCCATTGCTGGCTTTTGCAGAAATAATAGTATTATGGATTGCAATACTTGCAACAATAATTCTGTTTAAGAAGGTTTCAAAAGCAGCTGCCTGGCTTATGCTGCCTTACATCTTGTGGGTAAGTTTTGCTGCTGTGTTGAACTTTGCATTATGGCTGATTAATTTCGCCTGAATAATTTCAATGGATTAGTTCAAACTTCTTTATATGCCATATGTCAGGCAAGGAATAAAAATAGTAAAATAGTTATGAAAAAAATAATTATAAAAAAGTTATGAAAAGCCATAATCAAGGAAAATGATGATAATCTGGATGGTAATAATCTACATATAATTTTTTTATAGAAATTTTTACTTAGGGATTTTTTATTTGGAATTATCTTATGGTTATTGCAGTTCATTCTTCCTTTAAATAATCATCAACACTCATCTTGTGCTTCTTTTCCAAATCAAATTCATTCCATGCTCTACTTATCTCATTCTTGATGCCTTTCATAATCTCAGCAGACAGAAGATTTCTTGCTTCCCTTTCAGATTCTGAAGAAAAATTTTTCAGCGCTGACTCAAGAGTGAACGGCTTTCCAAAACTTAGATACAATGAGCTTTTCTTGTAGAGCATGCTGAAGGCAGCAATTGCCCTCACCACAAGGTTTCTATAGTGCTTCTCGTCAAGAATGGTCTTGTTGTATTCATTCATCTTTGCAATCAGAGCGACACCCACAGGCATTATTTTTATATCTGAAGCAGGAACATTTATTTGTTCAGGAGCATTGAGCAGAACATGCGCCAATCCGTTGTGGGGCTTTGGAAACCTCCTTTCCCTTGTTATCTCCCCATTTATTGCAATGGTAACTGGTCTTTTAAAATAGAGGTAAGCCCAGAACTGGTTAAAGAAATTATTTAGCTTTGTCTTCTCAAAACGGGTGCTGTCATTAAAAACAGGGAATGCACCTGTGCCCTCTACCAGCCATCTGAGGGATTTTGAACTCTTGTAAAAGAGGTCCTGGTATGCAACACTTGCAGGATGTATCCCTGCCTTAAACAGCCGGCATATAATCTCAACAGCATCATAATCAATCATGTGATTGTAAGTGATAACAGTGCATCTGGATTTCTTAATCTCATCCAGATTTTCAAGCCCAAGGCATTTGATCTCCTTGTAGACAGCCCTGCTCAGCCCTAGGTATAATGGAGTGACAAAGGGCTTGACTAAAAAATTCATGAAATTGTTCTGGTATTTTATGCGCTGTTCTGTCTCTTTTATTGTCTCTTCAAGAGATTTCGGCTTCAGATATTCGTATGGCAAATGTTTGCACCCCCCAACACCAATTTTGCAATTCAATTTATTCTTTGAAAACTATGCTTCCTTAAAACATATGCTCATTTAAAACCTACGCTTCTTTAAAATAATCTTCAACACTTCGATTGTATTTCTTTTCTATATCAAATTCATCCCATGCTTTTCTGATTTCAATTTTTATTCTGCTCATGATTTCTGCTGAAACAGCCTCTCTCTGCTCAATTGCATTCAGCTCTTGATAATTTTTTAATACTGATTCTAAAGTGAATGGCTCTCCAAACTTTAAAAAGAGCGATATTTTTTTGCGGATTTTCCGCAACCCATTTACAGTTTGGGAGATAAAATTCTTGTAATGCACATGGTCAGAAAGGATTTTAACATACTCTGTCAAGTCTCCAATAAAAGCGTTTCCTACAGGGAGGATGTATATCTCATCTGCCTTGGCGACTATCTGTTCAGGAGCGCAAATAAGAGCATAGGCAAGCCCTTTCTCTGGCTTTGGAAATGCTCTCTCCCGTGTTATGGAACCATTGATTGCGATTGTAACCGGCTTCTCCAGCTTGAGGTATGCCCAGAATTGCTTGAAGAAATTGTCCAGCTTCAGCCTGTCAAGCTCGCCAGTCCCTCTGCTGGTCCTAATGCCGTCTTTTTCTTCGTAAACAAGATATACTGGAAAACTTCCGCCTCCTTCCATAAACCATGTGAGA
Organism: uncultured Methanosarcinales archaeon; assembly: GCA_964418195.1. Classification (GTDB taxonomy): domain Archaea; phylum Nanobdellota; class Nanobdellia; order Woesearchaeales; family 0-14-0-80-44-23; genus CAYQKJ01. The sequence goes on from CAYQKJ010000086.1 coordinate 4,068, forward strand.
ATCCGGTCGCCAATATTTTTGTCAGAAAAGAATTCGTGCTTTGAAACATTCGCGGGATGTATTCCTGCATGTATAATATTGTAAACAATCTCTACAGCATCAAAATTGAACATGTGATTGTAAGTTATAACACTGTATTTTTTGTCTTTAATCTTCTCAAGATTCTCAAGCCCTGAAGATTTGACTTCAGTGTAAACAGGCCTGAGGATACTCTTATACAAGAACATAATTGGCGGGATAAAATACCTGCTGAAATTTTTCTGCTGCTTCAAGCGTGGCTTTGTCTCTTCTATGACTTCCTCCAGTTTTTTATTCTTTGAATAGTCATAATGCATACCACGCCATAGATGTTCTCTGCTTATAAATTTTTTTATGATAGAGTGGTTATAAT
>CAYQKJ010000087.1:0-4436 GCA_964418195.1 uncultured Methanosarcinales archaeon
TTATTGAGAAGTCATCATTAAATTTCCTTTCTGCAATATGTTGTAAGCCAATCAATCTTTTTATAATATTTAATCTTTTATAATGTTTTTTATAATAATACTATAATTAATATCACTATCATTCATAATTATAATTAATATATCGTAAATCATAAAATAATTTATATTAATTATTTATTCCTCGCCGAATACTTCTGCCTGGAACTTGTAGATTTCGCAGCGCGGATTTCTCCAGGTATTGCGGGGAAGCCCTGCCTTTTCGCAGGTAGCACTCAAGAATTCTTCTGAATTCCATTCAAACTCTGGCGCAACCTGAGGCAGCAAGAGCCCTGAAAAGCCCCTGTATCTCACAATGAGCCCGTCCTTTCCTACTTCAACATTCTTGACATAGTCATCAGGATTGCTCACTTCAATCAATTCCGGAACAGTCAGCACAGAAACCTCAATCTTAATCATGCCAAGCTCGTCTTCAGTCAATGGCATAAACCTCGGGTCTTCAAAGGCAGCTGCCATCGCAGCCTTTATTATGGCATCATGCAATGGAAAAACCGGCTCTGGAAATCCTATGCAGCCCCTTAATTCACCATGTTTTTTCAGGGTTACGAAGACGCCCTGTGCTTTTGAGAATTTCTTCTTCAAGTCAGCATCAAGCATTATTTCTTCTCCAGAAAAAGCACTTTGAATAGAATCCCTGGCAAGTTTCAGAAGTTTTTTCTTGTCTTCATCCAAAAGCATTTTATCCACTTGCTTTAAACTTTGACCTACTTTACTTTAACTTCTTTATTTCTTCGCTGAACTCGTCATTGAGCTTCTTGAGGCGCTTTGCAGCTGATGTAAGAGCTTTTTTCGGCTCTTCCTTGCCGTCTGTCTCCACTAAGAATTCAGGAGCATTGATTAGAGGATGCTTTATCCTGTATGCTGCTATTTTTACGTGATCGTCATTCAATAGTTCCTCGCGCAGGGCATTGCATAAAGTATGGCTCTCCCCTGTAACCTCAAATCTCATTTTCTTACTGTCTTCCTCAAGAATCTTGATTTCCATGAAAACCACCGCTCTTATTTTATATTAATTATATTTCATATTTTTTGTTGAATTATTGATTTACGTGCGTTGATTAGGTATTTGTTCCTTCTTTGTCCCTTGTGATTTTGGGAATGGAAAGGCGCACTCTTTATAAAATTTTCTAATGCGTAAATATTTTTTATCAATTGATTTATTTTATCAATTATTGTCTGCAGTAGCACAGGCACTTGTTGCAGGGGGCATTCCCGCCTGCGGTGAATTCGCTCTTTACAAACTCCATCTCCCTTGACATGCAATTTGAGAAGCACTGCTGCCTGCAGCTGTCCTCATCAGGAATCTTGAAATAATAGCCTCCAGGAATCGGAGTGCAGGCGTCCTTCTCTTCATAGGCAGAAATCTTTGGAGCGCATCCGGACAATACAAGAATCAAAATCATTGCCAGAAACAGCATTGAAAATATTGAAAGCCGATTAAATTTTCTCATGAAAATAAAATAATAAACATCAAAATATAAACCTTTCTACTCTCGTCACTCAGGTTTTTTTTACTCAAGGTTGATAAATTCAACATCAAAAACTCTATTTTTTTGTAATGGTTTTGTAATAATTTTGTGAAACATCATTTATGCACAATATTTGCGCAGAATAAATGCAGAATAACATCTTGCATTAGCCGGAAATTCATAGAAAGTTTTAAAAGCATTGTCGCCATTTGAAATTTTCATGAAAATTGGAGTTGACCTTGGAGGCTCAAAGATTCTTTCTATACTGGCTGATTATTCAGATGGTTCAAAAAAGATTCGTGTTCTTAAGCAGTTCCAGTGCGAAACAGAGGCAGACAAGGGAGAGACAAAAGTTGTTGAGAACATTGTCAAGGCAATAAAGGCAGTGATGCCTGAGCATGAATCTCCTGAGATGATTGGAATTGCATCAGCAGGCAATCCGTACAATGGAAGAATGTATGGCATGAATAATTTTAACATACGAGACGGCTTTGCCCTTGAAGCAAAACTAAAAAAATTTTTCCCAAATATCACAATAAAAATGGACAATGATGTGAACTGCTTTGCGCTTGCAGAGCATCTCCACTTCCAAAAGCCGAATCTTATCGGAATAACACTCGGCACTGGAGTGGGCGGCGGCATAATAATAAATCACAAGCTATATGGCGGAACCAGAAATTCTGCAGGAGAATTTGGGCATATGGTGATTGTTGCTGACGGAGAAAAATGCACATGCGAGAGAAAAGGGTGTTTTGAGGAATACTGTTCAGCAAGGGCTCTTGAAAGATATTACCTTAAACTGGCTGGAGGAAAAAAACCAGCTGCAGAAATCACTTTGGGCAAGAATGCTAATTCTAAAAAGGCAATTGCAGAATTTGGAAAATACCTGGGAATCGCTCTTGCAAACATTGCAAATATTTTTGACCCGGACATCATAGTTATTGGAGGAGGGCTTTCAAACATAAGAGGGCTTATGCAATATGCAAGGGATGGGGTCAAGGATGCAAAATTCCTCGGCAGGAAAGTGCGAATAGAAAAGAGCTTCTTCGGAAGTATTTCTCCTGCAATAGGCGCAATAATGCTGTGATTGGGATATGATCGGGATATAATTAGGATATTATTAAAAAAATTAATGTTAATTAATTTTTATTGAATCGTGTTAAGCGCAATTTCAATCATGCCTAGCATAAAATTATAATATCATCATGTTTTACATGCTAAAATGCTTGATTATCTGATAAAGAATGCATGGATTGTGGACGGAAGAGGCAGAGCCCCTTTTTTGGGAGATGCTGGAATAAAGAAGGACAGGATTGCCGAGATTGGAAAGATATGTTCAGAAGCCAGGAAACTGATTAATGCTGCAGGGCTTTATCTGGCTCCAGGATTAATAGACATCCATACTCATTCTGATTTTGCAATAATAAAAAATCCAGCTGCTGAAAACATGCTAATGCAGGGCATCACCACAAATGTTGTTGGAAATTGCGGAGTTTCTTCATTTCCTGTAAGGAAGCCAGCGCGCAGAATATTCGTGAAAAACCCTGACATGCTCTACAGAGAAAAACCACACTGGGAAAACTTAACTTCTTATGCGCAGGCAGTTGAAATGAAGAATCCTGCAATCAATATAGCTGCTCTCGTCGGCTTCAGAAACCTGAGATTGAGCATAGTTGGCTTTTTCGCCAGAGATGCGACCAAGCATGAAATAAAGGAAATGTCTGACATGCTTTCAACCAGCATGAAGAATGGGGCTTTTGGAATGTCCACGGGCTTAATCTACACGCCGGATGCTTATGCACGCACAGAAGAGATAATAGGAGTTGCCTCTGCATTAAAAGAATTTGACGGAATATATGCATCTCACATAAGGAATGAAAGCGATAAAGTATTAGAAGCAGTAAGGGAAGCTGTTATAATAGGAAAAGAAGCGAAAGTTTCTGTGGAGATATCTCATCACAAAGCAGCTGAGCGCAAAAACTTTGGAAGGGTCAAGGAAACACTTGAACTGATGATGAAAGCGCGGGAATTGGGAATCAGCGTGAATTGCGATGTATACCCATATATTGCAAGCTGGACAGATACAGAGGTTTTGCTGCCCAAATGGCTTTTTGCAAAAGGCATAAACAGGGCAATCAGCATTCTGAAAAACAGGAAAGTCAGAGAATTCATAAAGAGAGAGCTTAAGGACGAAACACGCAAGTGGGACAACATGATTGCAGGGGTTGGCTGGAAGAACATCAAAATAACAAAAGTAAGGCAATTGCATAACAGAAAATACGTGGGAATGAGCATTAAAGACGCTGCAGCGCATGTAAGAAAAAATCCCATTGATTTCGTGATGGACTTAATTATAAGCGAACGCGGCTTTTCAGAGATAATCTGCCTTGAGATGGATGAAAAAGATATTGAAGCGATTGTTAAAAGCCCGATTTCGATGATAGCGTCTGATTCTGAGATAACACCAGCAGATTCTGTTAGGAAGAGAAGAGTTATGGAAAAGAAGCCCAAAAAGCCTATGCAATTCGTGCATCCGAGAGCATACGGCACTTTTCCAAGAGTGATTGCAGAATATGTAAGGAAGAAAAAACTATTAAGGATAGAGCAGGCAGTATGCAAGATGACAGGCATGCCTGCAATCAAGCTTGGACTTTACAAAAGAGGCTTCATAAAAGAAGATTATTATGCTGATCTCGTAATATTCAACTTGAATACTATAGAGGACAGGGCAACCTATGAGAATCCCTATCAATATCCAGCTGGCATTTATCATGTATTTGTAAACGGAAAGCCTGCTGTTGAGAGAGGCAGGATAACAAAGAACAGAAATGGCAGGTTCCTGCTGAAGAACAAAGGGGAATAGTCAATAATAAATATCTTTGGGCTAAAGCCCAAAGTACAATAAAATGC
>CAYQKJ010000088.1:0-4435 GCA_964418195.1 uncultured Methanosarcinales archaeon
TTACTTTTTTTTCAACAAGCTTTCAATAAGATTTTAGATATACTTTTTTTCAAATACGCTTCTCTTAAATTGATTTTTTAATATATTATTTTTATCATACTATTTTTTGTTATATAATTTCTAACACAACAAACTATATAAACTGCTACTATGTGTAGTGTTTGGGCTCGAGACAAGTCCTATATATAGCGTTTTATATGTTACTGGAGAGTTTTGAAATGAGATGCCCATTTTGCAGTTCGGAAAACACTTCTGTGCTTGAGACAAGGGAGAGCGACCTTGGAACAAGGAGAAGGAGGGAGTGCCTTGACTGCAAAAAGAGATTCACAACTTATGAAAAAGTTGAGTATGCCCCCATCATGGTGATAAAGAAGGACGGCAGGCGCGAGGGCTTCAGCAAGGAAAAGCTGAGAAACGGCATAATCAAGGCATGCGAAAAGCGCCAGGTTTCTACAGAGCAGATAGCCCGTGTTGTTGATGAGATTGAATCAAAGATAGCTGATTCAGGCAATTCTGAAATCACAAGCAAGAAGATTGGTGAGATTGTAATGTCAAAGCTCAAGAAGCTTGACAAAGTCGCTTTCATAAGATTTGCTTCTGTTTACAGGGAATTTGAGGACATAACTGAGTTTGAGGACGAACTGAAAAAGCTCATCAGGGAGAAAAGGGAAGGAAAAAGGAATAGCAGAAAAAAGAAATAATGATGAAAAGAAATAGCCATGTAAAATTAAGTTTAGAAAATAAAATACGCGTAATAAAACCGATAAAGCACCAAGCAATAATCCTAATCATAGTAATATAAAATTAAGTAAAAAAGGGGTGCAGTCATGAACAAGAACAAGATAAACAATGTAATCAAAAGAGACGGCAGCGTTGTTGATTTTGACAGGGTAAAAATATTCAATGCGATATTTAAGGCGATGAAATCTGTTGGAAAATCCGACAGAAAAGTTGCTGAAAAAGCCACTGGCAATGTTGTTGAAATCCTTGAAAGGACTTTTTCTGCAGAGGAAACCCCTACAGTTGAGCAGATTCAGGACATAGTTGAAATAACTCTCATAAAGCTTGGCGAAGCCACAGTTGCCAAGGATTATATTCTCTACAGAAAGGAAAGGGAGAAAATAAGGGAAGAGAAAAAGATAATTCTCAACAAGGAGATACTTGACGAGGTTGACAAGGCATTTGACACCAACGGCTTGAGAGTGCTGGCTTCCAGATACCTCATCAAAAACTACAAGGGCGAAGTTATTGAAAATCCGAAGGAGCTTTTCACAAGATGCACAGTTAATGACGCAATAGGGGACTTATTGCATGATGCAAAACTCTATGACAGGGAAGGAAAGCAGGAGATAAGAGAGACAGAAGGAAAGGAGGAGTTTGAAGAGAAGGCATATCATGAATGGCTTTCAAAAGGAACCAGCATTGGAAAATACAAGCTCAACCTCAATCATATACATACGCTGGCAAGAACATACAAGCTTCTAAATTCAGAAGGGCGTATGAGAAAGGATTTCCCAGAAATAATTTCAATGCTTGAATCAGGAGAACTCAAAGAGCATGAAAGGGAAATTGAAGAATATTATGATTTGATTGTCAGCAAGAAATTCATGCCGAACACCCCTGCTCTTGCTAACTTCGGAAATGTGCACGGGATGGGAAGCGCATGCTTTGTTCTAGGCATAGAAGACAGCATGGACAGCATAATGTCCACATTGAAGGATGCTGCCATGATATTCAAGGCAGGCGGAGGATGCGGCTATAATTTCTCAAAGCTCAGGCCTTCAGGCGACATTGTGAAGTCAACAAGCGGCATTGCCTCAGGCCCAATCAGCTTCATGACCTTGTATGACAAGATGACTGAAGTTATAAGCCAGGGTGGCATAAGAAGAGGCGCAAATATGGGCGTGCTCAATGTGGACCATCCTGACATTGAAGCATTTGTCAAGGCAAAAGAAGGTAATACAATATTAAGAAATTTTAACATATCAGTAATGCTGAACGATGAGTTCTGGCAGTGCTACAACGGGAAAAAACCATTTCCGCTTAGAAATCCAAGGAACAGAGAGCAAATATCGCAGGTTGACCCAGTATATCTGTTTGACACAATTGCCTATGAAGCCAGGAACTTTGCAGAGCCAGGACTGCTCTTCCTTGACAATATAAACAAGCGCAATCCGATGCTGAAATCATTAGGCCCGATAACAACCACAAACCCGTGCGGAGAAGTGCTTCTCTATCCAAATGAATCGTGCAATCTCGGCAGCATAAATGTTTACGAATTCATCAAAGAAAGCATCAAGGAAGATTCTTCTTCGAAGGAAAAATCAATTGACTGGGAATCGCTTGCATCAGCAGTCAGAATAGGCACCAGATTTCTTGACAACATCAACGATGTGAATAATTTCCCTTTTGAAAAGATAAGGGATATTACAAGGAAGACAAGGAAAATAGGATTGGGAGTGATGGGCGTTGGCGACTTGCTTTATGAACTTGGAATAAAGTATGATTCAGAACAAGGGCTCAAATTCATGGAAGAGCTCATGGAGTTCATAAACTTCCATTCAAAGCTTGAGAGCATAAAGCTTGCAGAAGAGAGAGGAGTATTCCCGATGTTCAAGGAGAGCTTCTATCCTGAAGGGGAGATGCCATGCGAGGGATTCTACCAGAAGGAAGATTGGAAGCAAAAATGGAATGCTGTTATTGAAGGCATAAAAAAACACGGCATAAGAAATGCTTTCACGACAGTCATTGCTCCCACAGGAAGCATCTCAATGATTGCAGGCACAAGCAGCGGAATAGAACCTTTGTTCAGTCTGGTTTTTGAGAAAAGAGTTGTTGTCGGAAGCTTTTACTATGTGAACAGGGTGTTTGAAAAAGAGCTGAAAAACCTTGGGCTCTACACTCCGCAGATGCTTGAGAAGATATCCCACAATGGCGGCTCTCTTGATGGAATAGCTGAAGTGCCTGAAACTATGCAGACAATCTTTGTCACAGCAGCTGACATAAGCCCTGAGATGCATGTCAGAGCCCAGGCAGCATTCCAGAAGTGGGTTGACAGTTCAATCTCAAAAACAATCAACATGCCTGCAGAAGCGACTGTTGATGATGTTAAAAACGCCTATCTGCTTGCTTACAAGCTTGGATGCAAGGGCATAACTGTCTACAGGGATGGAAGCCTTGAAAGCCAGGTGCTTGTTACAAAAAAGAAAAAGAAGCTGGAAATCAAGCCTGTGAACGGCGAAGTTCCGACAGAAGAGGAGGAAAAAGAGAAAATGTGCCCTGTGTGCGGAACAGAGCTTGCAAAAGAAGAGGGATGCGCAACCTGCATGAACTGCGGCTGGAGCAAGTGCATATAAGGTGTTTTTATAATGCATCACTTATAAAAATAATTATAGAAAAACGTATTATAGAAAAGAGTAATTATAAAAAAGAGGTTGTGAAAATTGCCAGACAGTTCTTCTGATAAGCTTGAGAATCTCTATAAAAAAGGGAAAGGCAGGGAGGAATCTGATAAAGACGGCAATAAAAAAAGTAATAAAGAAGGCAAAGAAAACAACGAAGAAGGCAATAAAGAAAGCAACATTCGTAAAGAAAAAATTCCTAAGGACAAGATTCCCAAAGAAAAAACTACACTTATTAAAATAAACAATAGCTTGATGCCAACTAACTTTGATTTCTCTAATCTGAACCTGGCTAACCTGCATCTCCTTGATCTTCAGAAGATTGAGTCTGGAAAAAAAGAGAAGGTCAGGCTTGAGCAAGGACTTGTTCATGTTTACTATGGTGATGGAAGGGGAAAAACCTCTACTGCATTGGGAACTGCATTAAGGGCATGTGGACATGGAATGAAAGTGAAAGTGATACAGCTTCTGAAAGGAATGTCATTTATCGGTGAATGCAAAGCACAGCAGAAGCTTCCAAATTTTGAATTAGAGCAGTTCGGAAATGCAGCATACATAAACAAGGCGCATGTCAGGAATACAGACAAGGAACTTGCAGAACAGGGGCTTGTTGAGGCAAGGCATTCGCTTGCATCAGGGCTTTATGATGTTGTGGTGATTGATGAGGCATTGTATGCGCTGGAATTCGGCCTGATACCTGTTGAGGAGCTTGTCAGCATAATAAACAGCAAGCCGAAGAAAGTTGAGCTGATACTCACAGGAGGAAGGAATCCTCCAAAAGAGATTTTAGAATTGGCAGATTATGTCAGCAACATTGTTCTGGAAAAGCATCCTTACCAGAAAGGAATAAACGCGAGAATGGGGATAGATTTTTAGGTGTTAAAATAACAAATTAAACATAAATGCAAGTTAAATATAAATGCAAGTTAAATATAAATGCAAGTTAAGCATAAATAATTTTTAGATGTAATATAAATAGCATAAATGTATAATATAAATGCATACACACAATATAAATGGCGTAAATAAATTTT
>CAYQKJ010000089.1:0-4434 GCA_964418195.1 uncultured Methanosarcinales archaeon
CTAAGGTAGAGCTTAGAGATTTCATGCCAAAATTCTTTAATGATAACAAATCTTATTGTGGGTTTTGTTTTCTTTATTTTTGGAATAGTAAGGCTGAGCGCAAGTGTCCAGAAAGGGCTCAGCGGCAGGCTTAGAATGCTCATTGAAAAGTCAGTTTCTAAGCCATGGAAAGGAGTTGTAATTGGAATTCTTGTTACAATACTGGTTCACAGCAGCAGTGCAACAACTGTGCTCACTATTGCATTTGTAAATGCTGGAATAATCACATTTTTCAATGCACTTGGAATAATATTTGGGGCAAATATCGGCACAACAATAACAGCACAACTAGTTGCATTCAACATAATAAAATATGCACCTCATTTGCTGGCGATTGGTTTTTTTGTATGGTTCTTCACAAAAGGAAAGAAGAAGGATTTTGGAGAAATAGTGTTCTATTTTGGCGTTATATTTTATGGCTTGAGCCTCATAAAATATGGAGTGGAGCCGCTTACAAAAGATCCAAGTTTCATACATATGCTGACTGTGTTTGAAAATCCGATTCTTGGAATTCTGGCAGCAGCGATTTTTACAGGAATAATACAATCCAGCGGCGTTACTAGCAGCATTGTTGTTGTGCTTGGAATGGCAGGAGTTATAAGTTTGAATGCAGCAATTCCCTTGGTGCTTGGAGCAAACATAGGCACCACTGTAACTGCGCTCATAGCTTCTGCAGGCACTTCCCTTAATGCAAGAAGAAGCGCGTTAGCTCATTTTTTCTTCAATGTAATAGGTGTATGCTTATTCTTACCTTTCTTAGGAAGTTTCACGCATCTTATAGCATCAATAACACCTAATCTTGGAAAGGAAATTGCGCTTGCTCACACGATGTTTAATGTAATTAATGTTATAATCTTCTTGATATTCATAAAGTGGTTCTATCTCCTAATAAAAAAAATCCTGCCCGGAAAGGAGCGCATTGTCAGATTCAATCCCAGATTCATAAACAAAAAATTCGCAGAAGACCCGTTCGGAATAGAGCTTGCATCAAAGGAAGTAATCAGAGAAGCTGAACTTTCCTTGGCTATGCTTAAGGCTGCTAAAGATATAACCCGCTTCAAAAAGAAATCTGAAGTTTCATTTGTTGAGAACACAGAACTTGTTGTTGACAATCTGCAAAAGGAAATCACTACTTTCCTAAGTTCTCTGTCAAGAATAGCACTAACTAAAAAAGATGCAAGGAAATTGACTGCGCTTATGGGGCTTGTTAATGATATAGAAAGGGTTGCTGACCATGCTGATAACATCAAGAATTTGGGGCTTTACACCATTGATGAAAAAATAAATTTTTCAGAATTTGCAATAAAAGACCTTGACAGAATTTACAAACTTGTGGAGAATAACTTTTCAGACGGCCTTGCCCTGATTAAGAAATATGATGAGGAAATTGCAGCAGAAATAATTGAACGAGAAGAAAAAGTTGATGAGCTTGTGAAATCTGCTCAGGAAGGACATATCATGAGATTGAAAAAAGGCTTGTGCAATCCATTGGCAGCAACCATATTCACAGATTTGCTCAACAATCTTGAAAGGGTTTCTGACCATTCTGTCAACATAGTTGAGTGGGTGGAAAGCTATTCTGTAGAGAATTCAAGATGATTAAGAATAAAGAATGTCAAGAATAAATTCTTGCCAGAAATAAATTTGAGATAATCTAAATTAAATCCAAATAAAAAAAGTGGACCTGCCGGGACTTTCGCAACACTTTTTCATTAGCGTCTGATTTTTGCCAAATGCAAAAATCCTAAGGTTTGTGCCTAAAGGGAAGCTAAAATCTCTTATTGATTTTGCAAAGCAAAATCAGCGTTTTGCGCTCGAAAAGAAGCAAAACGCAATTCCATCAACGCTTTTCTCTTGGGAAAAGGGTTGAGTCGAACCCGGAGCCACTGCCTCGCGAAGGCAGCGTTCTACCATTGAACTACAGGCCCAAATAATTATTATGTGTTGAAAATTATGTGAGTTATTTTGCTGTTTAATAATTTATTTGTAATGATTATTTTCTAGACACTTTTGCTATCATGTTCTAGATGATTTTGCTATTGCTGTTTTTATGTCTTCAGGTAGTTGTATGTCATTATTTATGTTGGCTTTTTGGCTTAGGAACATTATTTATTTACTATCTCGGCTTTTTATTTTTTATCTTATCTTCTATCTTCTTGAAAAAGCCGAACAGGGCAAATGCTTCTCTCCTGCTAAGAAAGGATTTTCCCACCAGTTTCTTCCATACAATTTTTTGGGTTTCCTTCTTCTTAGCTGTTGTGAAATCTAGTTTTTCAAGAAGTTTGTTGAGCTTTTTAAAAACTATTGCTTTTTCGACACTGCTCGCAGGAGCAAATCTTTTTGACAATTTTGATGATGCATTCTTTTTCTGGATTTCATAAAGCATTATTGCAACTGCATGCGATAGGTTCATTGTGGGAAAAGATTCTGAAGCTGGTATTGTCACAATAAAATCGCATTTCTTTATCTCCTCATTTCTTAAGCCAGTGCCTTCCCTTCCGAACAACAGGGCTATTCTGCTGTTTCTTATTTCGCTTAGCTTATCAGCAAGATTTTCAGGAGTTAGAGGGATTCTCTGGAAATTATATTCGTTGCCTAATCTTGACGTTGTTCCAATTGTGTAATCAAATGTTTTCATGATAGAAAAATCAGTTACCTTTGCTTTTTTTAGAATATCAAATGCGTGCTTGCTCACTTTCCTGGCTTTTTCGCTGAGAGGATTGCACTTTGGATTTATGATTACCAGATTCTTGAATCCGAAGTTTTTCATAACTCTCGCTACTGCACCTACATTCTCTTCGTTCTCTGGCTCTACAAGCATCACATAAATCATAATGCTCTAAATTAGAAAGATTTAAATAAAAACATTTGGTTTTTTATGCTTGAGGTGGTGATATGTCAAGAGCAACTATTCCTTTGGCGATTATGGAAAAAATAGTCAAGGAGGTTGACCCAAAGATAAGGGTTTCTGATTCTGCCAAAACTGCAATGTCTGACTTTATAAGCGATATATCAAAGCAGATTGCAAGAAAGTCAATTTCCTATGCTGAGCACGCAGGCAGAGTCACTGTCAAGGATGTGGATGTGAAGAAAGTCAAGGAAGAGATATCAAGGGTTCTGCTCATGTGAATTATGGCATAGTGTTGCCGTGCAGATGGGTTTCTGAGTTCTTATTATATACATTATACTTATTATTGGGTTTCTATCATTATGATATTAAATTTTAATATGCGTTTTTTATTAATAGGTGTTTTCCAGCTCTTGAAAAACAAAGATATTTATACACCTTTTTTTCTCCAATAGTTTATGATTGAAGTGGTATTTTTGGGAACCTCAAGCATGGTTCCTACAAAGGAAAGGAATCATTCATCAATATTCATAAGCTATGGCATAGATGGAATTCTATTTGACTGCGGAGAGGGCACGCAGAGGCAGTTTAAGATAGCTGGAATAAATCCCAACAGGGTAACCAAGATTCTCATAAGCCATTGGCACGGAGACCATGTTTTGGGGCTTCCGGGCTTGCTGCAGACTCTTGCTTCAAACAAGTATGACAAAGCTCTTGAAATCTATGGACCAAAAGGCACTGTGAAAAATATCAAGTATCTTTTCAAAGCATTTTATTTTCTCAATACAATAAACATGAAAGTTATTGAAATAAAAAAGAAAAAATTCTTTGAAAATGATGAATATTATTTTGAGGCTTATGCTCTTGAACATAAAGTTCCCTGTATGGGGTTCAGGTTTGTTGAGAAGGACAGAAGAAAGGTTGATATGCAGAAAGCGAAAAAGCTTGGGCTTTCAGAAGGTCCATTGATTGGAGAGCTCCAGCAGGGCAAAAGCGTAGTTTGGAATGGAAAGAAGATAATTCCGCAGCAAGTGACTTATGTACAAAAGGGAAGAGTGATTGCTTACATCTCTGATACAAATAAGTGTGACAACTGCCTGAAAATAGCTAAGGATGCTGATTTGCTGATTTCAGAAGCTACTTTTGAGAGCAAGCTTGATGAAAAAGCAGAAGAATATACTCACATGACTGCCAAGGATGCTGCAATGATTGCTAACAGGGCAAATGCAAAGAAACTTGTGCTGACGCATTTCAGCCAGCGCTACAAGACAGTTGATGAGATAAAGGAAGAGGCTGTTGTGTATTTTCCAAATACGCTCTGCGCATATGATTTCATGAAGGTGAATGTTTAATAAGTTATAAAAATAAATAAACTAATTTGATGAAAAATTCTTAATTAAAAATTTTCTAATAAATATCTCTGGGCTAAAGCTCAGAGTATTTTCCAAAAATTGACAGAATGTGTCATTCATCCTTTGCTTAAAAGACAAAGGTACAATAAAATGCAAAGCATTTTATGTACAAAAAATCAAAGATTTTTTTGTATT
>CAYQKJ010000090.1:0-4329 GCA_964418195.1 uncultured Methanosarcinales archaeon
CATTTATCCTCTTTGGAGATTATTTTTTATTTCCCTGTTCATTTCTCAAATTATCTCTTTCTTTAGCCATATATCATATTTTCTTTATTTGTTTTTTATTATTACTTTTTTTATCTTTTATTTTCTTTTATTTTTTCTAATGTCTCTTTCGATGCCAAGATGAAAAATTCAAAAATATCTTTGCTGCTCAGCTTTGAGCTTCCAAGCTTCCTATTTCTAAAAACAATTGGAATCTCTCTTATTAAAAAGTTGTGTTTAACTGCCTCGCAAACCATCTTCAGCTGGAATGCATAGCCGCCAAAACCTTTTCCTGATTTGTAGTCAATTGTCTCTAAAACCTCCCTGCGATATGCCCTGTAGCCTGTTGTTACATCCTTTACCTTCAATCCTGTGGCAGGATAGCTTACCAAATTCGCAAGGGCGCTTATAATCCTTCTTCTGGCAGGCCATCCAATAATCTTTCCTCTCTCTATATAGCGGGAGCCCAACACCACATCAGAATCTTCCAATCCTTTTAGAAGAAGAGGCAAATCTTTTGGGTCATGGCTGAGGTCTGCATCCATTTCTATAATGAAGTCAGCATGAAGCCTTTTGATTGCAAATTCAAAACCTGTAATATAAGCATTGCCGATTCCAGGTTTTCTTTTGTTGTTGATTACAAATATTTTTCCTTTATCCCTCTCCTGCAATTTTTTTTCTATCTTAAAAGTAGAATCAGTTGAGTGGTCGTTTATGAAAAGTATCTTTAAAGAAATTGTTTGAATTATTTTTAGCTTATTGGACTGCAAATCTTTCAAGGCAATTTGTTTCGGAATCCTTGTTTTCAATATTTTACCTGCTATCAGCTCAACATTTTCCTCTTCATTTTTTGTTGGAATGCAGATTACAACCATTGCTTTTTTAGCTGCCTTTTTCATTATCTTTTTTACCTTTTTCCTTTTTATATTCAATTTTACTTTTTTCTTTTTTTATATTTAATCTTATCTTTTTCTTCTTAATATTTAATCTTTTCCGAAGCCACAGGCATTGGACATCTTCACACAGATTTTTTAAATAAAATGCCGCTTAATAGAACCATGATAATGAATAGTTTCCTATTTCTCCAGGGCATCGGAAGAAGAGGAGAATCAAAACTCTGGAATAAGGGAATAAGAAACTGGGACGATTTTTTAAGGGCAAAATCAATAGCTGGCATATCCTCTGCCAGAAAGGCTTATTATGACAGAAAGATTATTGAGGCAAGAAAAAATCTTTTCTCACTAAACTCTTCTTATTTTTATGACAAGCTCCCAGCAAGCGAGCAATGGCGCCTCTACGAATTCTTCAAAGAAGATGCAGTTTTCCTTGACATAGAAACCACAGGGCTTTCTGATAATGCACAGGTTACTGTTGTGGGGCTTTTTGACGGAATAGACACAAAGACAATGATAAGGAACATAAATTTTGATGAGGGAATCCTGAAGAACGAGATTCTCAAATACAAGCTTGTTGTCACATTCAACGGTGCAAGCTTTGACATACCATTCCTAAGCAAAAGGTATCAAAACCTGGTTCCAAGAATTCCCCATTTTGACCTGAGGTTTGCATGCTCAAGAATAGGGCTCAAGGGAGGGCTCAAAACAATTGAAAGGAAATTAGGCATTGAAAGACAAAACAACATAGTCCGAGAGCTGAGAGGAGGAGATGCTATTGAGCTGTGGAAGACTTTTAAGGTTACAGGAGACTCCTATTATCTCAAGCTGCTGATTGAATACAATGAAGAGGACATAATAAACCTGAAGCTGATTGCCAACAGGATTTATGAAATATTGAAGAAAAATCTCATGCCGGATTGTGTTGAAAATGATTCTTATTTGAATAATTCCCTTAGTGCCAGAAATATGATTAATGATTAAAGAAAATTCTGACAAAATCGCGAAGATGCCTTGGGCATTAGTAATTCACTCGGTTAAAATAGCATAAAATTATTCTGAGAATATTTTTGATGATTTTCAAGTTGATATGCTTGGCTCTTGCGACTTCTCAAGCGCTTTAATCTGAGTGTCTGCAAATGAGCTTCCAATACCGCTGCCGAGATAGAACATGTTCTTGCTTAATGCAGAAAGCATTCTTTCAAAAAAGCTCTCCTTTTTTGTATACTCAACGAGAACAACGGGCTGTTTTATTTCTTTTTCAAGTATTTTTACAGCCTCTTCTCTGCCGCCTATCTCGTCTATCAGAGAAAGCCCTAATGCCTGCTCTCCTGTGTAGAATATTCCTGAAGAAACCTCTTTTTTCTGCTCTTCAGTCAGATTCCTGTTTTTCACAACCTCTCCAAAAAAATAATTGTATACCAGCTGTATCCTGTCCAGCATCAGCTTCTCCTCTTCCTTGCTCAAATTTCTGAACGGAGTGCCTATGTCCTTATAGGTGCCTGAAACTATTCTTTCATAGCCAATTCCATATTTTTCCATAAGCTTAGAAAATTCCAGGTATGAAGAAGTTACTCCTATGCTGCCAACAATTGAGAGCCTGCTCGCCACAATTTTGTCGCAAGCGCTGGCAATCCAGTATGCCCCGGAGGCGCCTGCTTCCCTTATTAGAGCGACTTTTGTCTTGTTAACCTTTTTCATGGCATTCACTATCTCTTCTGTGGCATACGCGCTTCCTCCGCCTGAGTTTATCTCAAACAGGATTCCCTTAATTCTTGGGTCATTATTTGCTTCTTCAACCAATTCAACTACGTCCTTAGAAACTACTGCGCTAGGCGCAAACAGCCCCTCTGGGCTTTCAGAAACTATTTCACCACTTATTGATATAAGTGCAACATTCCCAAAAGCTCCTGTTTTTAGTGAAGGAATCAGAGATGACAGTAATAATGCCAGCACAGTCAAAAATAAGACGACAACTATTGCATACACAACCCTGTTATTCACAATTTTCACCTTCTTTTCTTTATTCTTTTGTTTGTTGGTTGATATAAAATTGTTTTTTTTATTTTTATTTATTGTCGCATATGAAAATGAAGCTGAATATATTTGCAAATTTTGGCTTTTGATTATCTTCCTCTTAATTGCTCGCCGCAGTACGGACATTTTCTGGATGATGATTCAACTATTTTGCCACACTCAGGACAGGTCTTAAGCTTTAATATCTTCTCCAACTCTTTTATGTGCTTTTTGGCTTCTGCTTCATGCATCTTTGCTTCTTTCTCATGCAGCTCTATGTCTTCTTTATTCTTCAAATATCTGATAAGTTCCCTGTGCATCTTTGCTTCTTTCAGGTGCTTTTCCGCAATTTTCTTATGAAAAGCAATTTTTTTCTTTTCTCTTATCATCTGCAGAATTGTCTTCTTATTGAACTTCACTTTTGTGACAGTAAGAAATATTAATAGAAAAATAACAATTAATTCTGATGCGATAATTGCGCCCTGAATTATTTTATTCTTGACACACTCGTGATTTACCGGCTTTTCATTGAATTCACACTTGAGTTTTTCACACGCATGTTCTTTAATAAATTCATCATTCTTGCAATCAATCTTCAGGCAATTATGTTCATTGCAGAACTCATCAGTTTCGCAATCTGAATTTGAACAGCATTGATAATCGATGCATTTGTGCTCTTTTATGAACTGGCAGGCGCTGCACTCCAGCTTAAAGCAAAGATTTTCACTGCAGAACATGCTTTCAGGGCAGTCAGAGTCCTTCCAGCATCTAATCAAGGGCTTTGGCATCACTGTTATGTTCATTATGTCATAGCATCGCTCATCCAGCACAGTTATTTTGTTTTCTTGCATTTTGTAAAATGTAAAGCATGGCCTGTAAAAGAACTTGGTGTAGTTTGTTGCCTGAGGAACTGTGGCTTCAATGACTATTACCTTGTTTTCCCCGAAAGGGATTTCGGTCTTTATGTCATAATCTGCAACAACTGTCCCTTCCAAATCCTTGATTTTTATCTCATTTATCCTAATGGTTTCTGTTTCTGAATTTGAGATGTTTATTTTCCAGAACATCTTTCCTTCTGGGAAGCAGTGGATTTCCAGGCACTCGTGTGATATTATAAATGCTGCCTGCACCTTTTCAGCTGATAAAGAAATAAAGACGGGCACAAATAGGAATAGAATAAGTGAGAATAAGACTACGCGTTCAATTTTCCAGCGCACACCTCTTTTTTTCATCTTTATCTGAAATGATGTTTTTTGAAATAATGCCTTCTTATTATTTTTACGTTTTCTTTTTTTATATTTTTATTATTGGCTTGTTTTATCTGTTATAATTTGTTATATGCTCTATTTCTTGATTATTCTTGTTTCATCAGCGATATTTTTGGATTAATATTTAATTATTA
>CAYQKJ010000091.1:0-4328 GCA_964418195.1 uncultured Methanosarcinales archaeon
CTAATAGCTGATAAATTACTTGATCAATTTTCTGATGTAATAGACTGGTCTGCTTTCAAAAATACTCTTGATATAACTAGTGAGATTGAAAAAATAGGTTGGTCTATTGATGAGAGGAAGAGGCTGAGATATTTCAAACATAAATTCATTGAATGCTTTTTTGAGAATAGTATGTGCAATTGCGATTATAATGCCGCTTCCATCAATAAGTTTTTAACTATTCTTAGAAAGAATAAAGGACATGTATCTGACCTGCCGCCTTCTCTGATAAAACAATTGTATAACACCATAAATTTTCTCCTTTTTATCAAAATTCCCCAGAAAGCAAGAGGAAAGAACAGGGTACTCCTTGAGAAAAAACTTTTATCAGTATTGAGGCGCTTAACTAGAAACAAGAAATTTAGTTCTGTGTGCGGGCTTTCTAAAGCAGAAATAACAAATGTTTCACTTAAAAAGAAAATATTCATGACTGGTTCTGAATTTGAAGCAAGGATAAATTACAATGCAAAAACAAAAATAAAAAAGCCGATGTTTGGCATAGCCATCCACTCGGAAGACGGAGCATATCTCATTGGTCCTAACACAACCGATACAGACAACATGCTGCCTTCAATAGAAGGGAAAGGAAGCGTGATTTTCAGGATAAAGAACTTGCCACTTCTTTCTGGCAGATACTTTTTAAGTGTCACGCTTATGAATTATCGAGGCACTAAATTTTATTCAAATAAATGGAAAGAGATATCCTTCATTGTGCTAAACGGAAAAGAAAAAGGAGAATACGGATTAATCAAGACAGAAAATGAATGGGAATATAAAAGGGATGCGGATAAAAAGATAAAGAGAATGCCATGTCTAAGATGAGTAATCGCTGAAAAAGCAGAACACCTGCATAAGAACACCCGCACATTATAAATATAGCATACAAATTCACGCATCCTATTTTTTTTTATCCATAAAATTTAAATATGGCAAATAATTTATCATTTAATTTATAACCATTAAATTTATAATCATTATTTAATTCATCATCAATTCATTGGATGTTATCATTCCTTGCCCCGTTAAGCGAGGATTATTAATTTATGTTTATTGGAATAACCAATTTCCATTGCGTTAGAACTTCAATCATGTCAAAAAAGAGGTGGTATTTTGCCTGTCCCTGATGATCATACTGCGTTTTCTAATCCTGATAACCCTAACAAGATAGATTCTGATGGAGAAGCTGAAACGCGCATTGATAGAAATGATGATTCTTCTTTTTGCGAATCTGGCAGCCATGCATTTGATGTGATTGGAGTTGGTTCTCTTGTTGTCGATATCTTCTGCAACACTCCATATTCTCTGGTTGAATTCAAGGGCGAGATGCAGGAATCATTCACCTTAGTGCCTGTTGGCCTGAAAACATCTACGCAATTGGAAGTGCATTCAGGCGGCTCTTCTGGAAACGGAATAGCGTATCTCTCACGCCTTGGGCTGAAGTGCGGCTATTTCACAAAACTCGGAGAGGACATGTTCTCTGATTTCCTGCTGAAAGACCTCTATCTTAGAGGAATAGACAATTCTCACATAATCCGGGATAAAAAATTCATTGGGGGAGCAGCCATAATAATGGTGGCTTCAGGGCGCAAGGGGCATGCGCTTTTAGTCAGCCATGGCTCTGCAGAGCATCTGACAATCAATGATGTGAAAAGGAATCTCAATTACCTGTGCTCGGCAAAATGGCTCTACATAAGCAGCATAACAGGAGATTCTGGAATAACAGCACTGCAGTATCTGGTGAATCAGGCAAAGAGAAGAAAGATGAAGATATTCTTTGCGCCCAGCACAACGATGATTTCCCAGTACAGGAAAGAGGTTCTTGAGATTTGCATGAAATCCGATGTTCTTGCAATGAACATAGACGAATTCAGGATTCTTTCACGGCAGGATGTAAAGAACACCCTTCTGGAGCTGCACAAGCACGGCGTTGGGAAAGTATTCCTGACTTTTGGGCAGAAGGGAGTAATGGCTTCTGACGGCAGTTTTTTATACAGAATAAATGCCTACAAAGTTCCCAATAATAATCCGACTGGAGCAGGTGACACAGCAGCTGCACTGTTTTTATATGGAATAATAAAGAACCTTGACTTGAAGAAAACCCTCAACATGGCTGTGCTTGCAGGGGCAAAGCATGTTGCAAGCAAGAACACAGGAGCAAAAAACGGCAATCCGCATCTTTCATGGCTCTTTGATTACCTTGAAAAGCACAGGGATTTGCCTGTGCACACACTTCCGCTGCACAGCAAGGAAGTTAATAAATACACTGAGCCAGAATAAATAAATTGATAGATAAATGACTAAACGAACGAATAAATAATAAAAAATAAATAATAATAAATAAGAAATAATAAAAACATTCCAAACGGTTTTTCTTACTGCTTTTTCACCATCGCTTTTTTCGCATTACTGCTAAAGATAAATCTATAAATAAGATAGTATTTCATTTAATGGAAATGAAAAAAGAAGCGAGAATAATAGGGATTGACGACAGCCCGTTTAACAAGTTTGAAAAGGGAAAACCGGTTCTTGTAGTTGGCACAATATTTAGAGGAGGAAATTTCATTGATGGTGTTGTATCAACAAGAGTGAAGATTGACGGCACTGATGCCACTAAAAAGCTTGTAAGCCTGATTAATCATACAAAATTCAAGCCCCAGTTGCAGGCAATATTCCTGAAAGGGATTGCACTTGCAGGCTTCAATGTCATTGACATCAAGGAATTGTCAAGAAAAACAAAACTCTCTGTAATAGTTGTAATGAGAGACTATCCTGATTTTGAGAAAATAAGAAAGGCGCTCAGGAATGTTAGCAATGGCAGCAAAAGATTTGAGCTTATTAAGAAAGCAGGAAAAATTCAGAAAGTAGAGATAAAACACAGAGGGGTTTACAATATTATCTACATACAATTCACAGGCTTGAGTTTGGCAAAGGCAAGGGAGTTTTTAGAAATAAGCGCAACTCATTCTCTAATTCCAGAGCCTTTGAGAGTAGCCCACATAATAGCTTCTGGAGTAATTAACGGCGAGAGCAGGGGCAAGGCATAAGGCAATATCTTTAATCATTTATCATTAATCCGTCACAAAGCCCGCAAACAGCTCAAGCAAACTATTATAAATATTTTTTTAATAGTATTACAAACATTTTAATAAGGTTTAAATACTTGTTCTTTTTTCAAAATCTCTTCCTGATAAGCATTCATGCATCAAATATTCGTGCGTCAAACATTAGCTCACGCAACATTCCTGCATTAAAAATGCAAAAAAAATGCTCAAAGAAACCATGTTCAAAAGAAAAATATGCTTATAAGAGGTGCTATGTGAAATGTGCGGCATAATCGCTTTCAAATCATTGAACGGACTTGATGTTAATGAGGTTATTGTCAAAGGGCTTAAGAGATTAGAGTACAGAGGCTATGATTCTTTTGGGTTTGCCTATCCTTCTGGCAGCAAAGTGGAAATTATGAAGAAAGTCGGAAAGATTGGAGATTTCTCATTAGAACCTGTAATTGCAAACATTGCCATAGGGCATACGAGATGGGCAACTCATGGAAAAGTCAGCGAGGCAAATGCGCATCCGCATCTTTCTAAAAACAACAAAGTAGTTGTTGTGCACAACGGTATAATAGAGAACTTTCAGGAGCTGAAGGACTTTCTGATAAAGAATGGCTATGCTTTCAGGAGCGAGACAGATACAGAAGTCATTCCCCAATATATGCAGTTCTTTATGGATTCTAGGAAGGATTTTGCAGAGGCGTGCAGGCTCACATTTAACAAGATTGAAGGCAGCTTTGCAGTTGTTGCAATCAACAATCATGAATTAGTTGGAGCAAGAAATGGTTCGCCCCTTGTTTTAGGTTTTGACGAGAAAAACAATAATTATTTCCTGGCATCAGATGTGCCTGCCTTCCTTGAATTCACAAACAAGGTAATTTATATTGATGATGGAGAGATGGTTGTGCTGAAAGAAAACTCTTCTCCAAAAACATCTCCAAAAGCGGAATTCTTTGACTATGCTGCAGGCTCGCCTGTAAAGAAGCAGATTGTTGAGATAAAGTGGAACATAGAACAGGCAGAAAAAGGCGACTACGAGCATTTCATGATGAAGGAAATAGATGAGCAGAAATTCACCATAAAGGCAGCAGTTCAGCAGGACAAGAATCTGATTCAAAAAATTACAAATGAAATAAATAATGCCTTTGGAGTATTTTTTATTGGTGCAGGCACAAGCTATCACGCCTGCCTTGCTGCTTCTTACCTCTTTTCCCACATTGCAAAGCGGCATATCAATGT
>CAYQKJ010000092.1:0-4294 GCA_964418195.1 uncultured Methanosarcinales archaeon
ATTCATAATAAGCATTAAAATTTCTAACAGTGGTTTAATGCGAGAGAACAAAATAAATTTGATATTCTAACACTTTGTACTCTAACCCATCTTCCAAAGATATATTCTTATTACTTTTGGAGTATATTGTGTGTTGTTGGAAGAGATAATTGCAGAAAGAGTTGTGATTTTCTTGTCTGGAAGATTCTTTGGAGCAAAATTTGGGTTGGATGAGATTGTAAAAGTATAATTGTACCACATAAGATTTTCTTGAGCAATTGCATCAGAAATTGAGGAATTTACTGAAGCATTGTTTTCATTAAGTACAAATGCTCGGAATGTGGCGTTTTCAATGAGGGCATTTAGAAAATTTAAATCAGACTCTTCTGTTTCTGTCTTTGTGACTCTAGGCAAAATGAAGATTAGGAATATGAATACTATGGAGACTGCAAACAACATCTCAAGCGTCTTTACAAAACCCTTTTTGTTCATCATTATTGTGTTTACTTCTACTTTATCGGGACTTTATTAACATTAATTTTATTAACATTGATTTTGCATCGGTGTTTTTAATGAATTTAATAATATTTGTTAGCTAATTGATTTTATTATCAAATCATATTATTATAAACAAATAACATATTATTTACAAACGCACAACGTATCATTACAGCATATGATGAATGACAATGATTATCTAATTAATGATTATCAGCATATCATTAATTATTAGTATATCATTAACTTATTAACATATTATTAAGGCATTTTTTATCATAATTGCAATTTTTTATCATAATTGCAATTTTTTATTCAAATCAAATCTCTTCTGATTATCGCAAATTAAATCCGATTACTTCACATTCAATTACCACACATTGATTCTGACCTTGCATTTCTGCTTTGTGCCGTTTTTGTAGAGCATGAAGTCCTCAATCTGCTTTGAGTAAATGTCTGTTGAGGATTCTTTTTGGGTGCCTATCTGAATTGTTTTGTATCCGTAAGACAATAGCACGTAAAAGCTTCTGGAGCTCGGATAGCCTGAAGAGAGAATTGCATAGTTATTGGAAGCATTTGCATTTGCTTCTGAAATTCCGCTAAGGTTTTGCAATAGGCTGAAAGTAGCTTCATAAGGGCTTGCGTAGTTTATGGTTGAAAGATAGCTGCCTGAATGAGGAATTATTTCATATTCCAAATTGCTGGCAGTGAGTGATGCGCTGAAGTTCAAGATTTTGTCCCTGACGGCAAATTCCATGTTTACAGATTTGTTAAATACAAATGAAATGCTTTTGTTCGGCTCATTCTCGTCATAAAAATCAATGTAGTTTCCTGAAAAAGATGCTGTTGTTCCTTCCATGCTTTCAGAATAGTTCAAGATGCCATTATTCGCATTGTCTGCATAATAATTGCTAAAGTTTATCAGAGAAAATGATAGCTTTATATTATGCTCATTTGGCGAGCTTATGAAGGAGATTATTTCAGAGCTGTTCATGAAGAGGAAAGAAGTATGGTTTATGGTGCCAAAACTGAAACTGTATTTTGCAATCAGCTTTCTGTTTGAGAAAGTTGAATTGTCAGAAATGGCTGCTGTATCGTCAACTGCCATTGAAAAATTTGTTAAGGCAGTGATATTATTGTAAGAGATGTTTTTCAGCTGTGCATTAACAAATTCTGCCCTGAAATTCTCAGTAGTTGCATATGAATGCTCTGCATTTATGCTTAGAGAGGGCAGGCTTGTTGAGTTCTGCGAGGAATGCGCCAGATAGAAGAAATTCTTGTTTGAAAGCTCAGGATAAAAGAAGAGTTTGCCGTCTTCAATGCAAAAGTGCATGCCATCCTGAAACAGAGTATTATTTTCATTCCAGCCAAATGGAAGCGCAACAACCACTGGCTGCATTCCGGTGATGTTCGATTTCAAATATAACATTACTTTCTGCACTTCCCAATCAAAGCTTTTCAGATTCCGTTCTATTATCCGTGAGAGAGTGTTGTAATCCTCTTTCGGCTCTGAAATCGGCCTCAAAAAGACAAAGAACCAGGCAACGAAGAGCATAAAGAAGGCAAAACTGAAAATAACATCAACATGAGAAGCACCTCTTTTTTTATATGTGAACTTGAATTGCATAGCCCATAAAACTTGAATATTTTATTTAAATCTTTCTCATAAGAAACATCATCAATGCGATTATCATCCCTATTATTATAAATTTCGTTGCAAGGTCCTTAATGAGGGAAATCTCATCTTTTATCTTTTCCTGCTCTATCTTGACAACAATATCACAAGCATAGAGATATATGAGAATGGCAGAGATTATGAAATAGTAGAATTTGGCACCAAATGTCTTCAGCCAGATGAACACAAAGAAAAAGAAGAGTGTGAATATATATAGTTTGGTTGCCTTCACTTCTAAGAGTTCCTTTAGTTGTTGCTTTTTCATTTTTGTTGGTTGGAAAGTTTTATTGATATTATCTTATTAATGCTCTCTTATTATTTATGATTAATTATTAATTTATTATAATTTATTTATTATTTTAATATTAATTAATTATTTATCTTATTGATATTATTAATTTTAATCTATTTATTATTGATTTATAACTGTTTTTTATCGACGGTTATTTGTTAAAATCTTATAGAACTATGTCAAGCAGTTTTTGGATTTCAGATTTTATCCTGTTTTCAAAGTCTGAAACTCTTTCTCCCTCTTTCTTTTCAGAAGATAGAGCTTTCATGAGCGCCTTCAAAAGCGCTGCAGCTTCCTCTTTGTCATAGCCCTTTATCTTCATTTGGGAGGCATTTTCATTAATTACTGCCTCTTCAATCTTGTCAACAGAATCTGCGCTTACGCTGACTTCTTCGAATTCTTCTGATTTTAAGTTGGCAGTGTTTTTCATAACAAAAAAAGCCCCTTTGTTGTATAATTGCGTGAAAATCTCGCTGAAGTTTATGTCATGAATCTTTCCGACCTCTAGCTTGCCGTACAGCCTTATCAGCACAAGGGTATTTATGAATTCCCTGTCAGAAGCTGCCTTTAATATTTCAGCCCTCACTTCTTCAGCGCTTCTTTCAGTGCAATCAATTAAGATTGGAAACACATTATAAACCACAATCTGCTGGTATTCAACATCCATCTTTCTGTCTTTGACATCAACTATGAAAAAGCCGCCATTCTGCAAGGTTTCAAGCTCGGAAAAATTGTTTGGAAACAGAGGCCCCGGATATACGATTGTTCCATAGTCTTTCATGTTTTTGTTGAGGACAGTGTGCACATGCCCGCCTGCGTAATAGTCAAAATCTTTTGGAAGAAAAGAAATGGGAACTGCCTCAAAGTCCATATCCCCTTGCTTTAGCTCCTCAATTTGGGAGTGAAACATGAAAATCTTGAATCCCTGTTCTGACTCAAGCGCGGATTTGTCAAGGTTTTCATAATAGCTCTTCTCAAGAAGCCCTCTCCTTCCGATTATTCCTGTTATTTTTGCCCCTGTTTTTTTGTCAACAGCAAAGGAAAGCTTTAATCTGTCGTCTTCAATCTCTCCCCTGAAAACATTCACAAAAAGGTTTGCATTTTCCAGCACATCCAGCATCGTCTTTCCAGACGGGCTGAAGTCATGGCTTCCTGGCACTACATAGACTGCAATGCCCTTTTCCTTGATTTCTCTCAGCTTGAGCACTGTCTCTTTTAGCCCTTCTATTCCTGGAAAAGAGGTATTGAAGAGATCTCCTGCTATCAGTATGAAATCAACTTCCTTTTCAATGCATATGTCCATCGCCTTCGAGAAAGCCTGCATATTTGCTTCTCTCAGCTTCGGCTCCCTCCAAGCTCCTATATGGCAGTCAGCCATGTGCGCAAATCTCATGTTTTTAGAAAATGTTGGGCAGTATAAAAAAATTGCTATTTTTCTTCTGAAATAAAAAGTTTTATATATAACTTAAATATTTAAAAAGATAAAGAATTAGGAAATAATAGGAATAAATCTGATAATTATAATCAAGGTTTGAGGGTGAAACAAAATGGCCGGAGAAGAAAAGAAATTAAGTGCTCAGTTGCTTGGGAAAACGGTTGTTAGCAAGACGGGAAAGAAGTTTGGCGAGGTTGGTGATATAATATTTGAGACGAAGTCAGGAGAGCTCATACATCTCGTTCTTAAGAATCCTACGGTCTATACAGAGAAAATGGAACTTGAAAAGGACAAGGACGGCAATATTCTCATACCGTTCAGCGCTGTAATAGCAACAGGCGACTTCTTAGTGGTATCTGAAGAAGATATTGTGTGAAATAAAGCTTTATTTTGATTTTATTAATCTGTCCTATTT
>CAYQKJ010000093.1:0-4281 GCA_964418195.1 uncultured Methanosarcinales archaeon
TTTTAATCCTCATGCCGGTTTTTATAAATTCCGTCAAAATCACAAATCCAGGTTTGATTTAACGCTTTTATGACGCCATGTTCTTTCAAAACTGCTCTTGAATTAACAATGCTCTTGTTTCATAACAAAATTTATAAGTTTTATTCATTTAAATTATCTCTATGAAAAATTCTGAGGTTGCAAATCTACTTTATAATATTGCAGACCTTCTTGAGATACAGAACGTTCCCTTTAAGCCCCAGGCATACAGGAATGCTGCACGCATTATTGAGACGCTTGCAGAAGACATAGAAACAGTATTCAAAAATGGAAAATTGAGAGAGCTTCCAGGCATCGGAGAGAGCATTGCAGAAAAGATTTCAGAATTTCTCACCACAGGAAAACTAAAATATTATGAGGATTTGAAGAAGAAGGTTCCGAAAGGAGTTGCTGAACTCATTGAAATTCCAGGCATGGGGCCAAAAAAGGCGCTATTTCTCAACAAGGAGCTCGGAATTTCTTCTGTCCAACAGCTTAAAGAAGCTGCTTTAAAGCACAAAATCAGAGGACTTCCACGCTTTGGGGAGAAGAGCGAATCAGACATCCTTGAGGCTGTTGAGCTTATTGAAAAAGGCAAGGAGAGGATGCTTCTAGGCATCGCGCTTCCGATTGCAAACGAGCTTTCTTCAAAATTAAAGGCCCTTTCTGAAGTAGACAAGATAAGTTTAGCTGGCTCAATAAGGCGCAGAAAGGAAACAATAGGTGATGTTGACATTCTTGTCACTTCAAAAAAGCCATTGCTGATAATGGATTTTTTCACCTCAATGAAAGATGTTGCAGAGGTTCTGGCAAAAGGAGAGACAAAATCTTCTGTAGTTTTGAAGAGCGGGTTGCAGATTGATTTAAGAGTTGTGGATTCAGAATCCTTCGGCTCTGCACTGCAATATTTTACAGGCAGCAAGGAGCACAATATTGCATTAAGAGGAATTGTCAAGAAGAAGGGCTTTAAGCTTAGTGAGTATGGGCTCTTTAACCAAAAAGGAAAAAACATTGCTTCAAAGACAGAAAAGGAGATTTATGAAAAATTGGGGCTGAGATATATTGAGCCAGAAATCAGGGAAAATTCAGGAGAGATTGAGGCAGCCATCAGCAACAAACTTCCAAAACTTGTTGAATACAATGCAATGAAAGGAGATTTTCACGTGCACAGCAAATACAGCGACGGCACAGCAGCAATCAGTGAGATTGCTGAGCTCTCAAAAAAACTTGGTTATGAGTACGTTGTCATAGCTGACCATTCAAAATCGCAGCACATAGCCAACGGGCTTGATGAAGAAACCTTGTTCAAGAAAATTGAGGAAATCAAAAAATTAAACAAGAAATACAGCAACTTCAGGATTCTGGCAGGAGCAGAAGTTGACATAAAGCCAGATGGAACTTTAGATTATTCTGATGATGTTCTGAAAAAATTGGATGTTGCGATTGCAGCAATACATTCTGGCTTCAAGTCAACAAAGGAGCAGATGACAAAGAGAGTTATAAAGGCTTTAGAAAACAAATATGTGGACATTTTAGCGCATCCAACAGGTAGGCTCATAGGCAAGAGAAACCCCTATGAGATTGACATTGAGAAAATAATTGCTTCAGCAAAGGAAAATGGCAAATTCTTGGAAATAAATGCATTTCCTTCAAGGCTTGACCTGCGAGATGCTAATGTCAGGGCTGCTGTCAATGCTGGAGTAAAGCTGAGCATAGGCACTGATGCGCATGCATTAGAACAGATGAGATTTTTGGAGCTTGGGGTTGCAACTGCTCGGCGCGGATGGGCTGAAAGCAAAGACATCCTGAATACGCTCTCATTAAAGGAGCTTCCAAAATTCTTCAAGAAAATAAGTTAAGAAATGAATTTAAAAATATAATTAAATTTTGTCATAATTATTTCATAAATTTTATTTTACAAATTTCACATATTAACTATTATCTAAAACTTTCATATTTTTGATGTGAAGTGAACAAAAGAACATCTAAACCATTTTCTTATTTAATGCATTTATTATCGTTTCCCACTAGTTTATTAATTTTTTTTATATCATCTTCTTTCTTGCTCTAATTATCTCAACTTATAGTTCATAGCACTTTTTCTTTAATCCGCAGGATGCGCACTTATTCCTGTTTCCACAGAAGTTGGGAATCTTTTCTGAATTAAGAATCTCCTTTACTTTCTTTACCAAATCTGCTATTTCGTATTTCAAGAAAGGATTCATGCTTATGATTCTGTCAGTTTCTGTATCAAGATACCTTACAATACCCTTCCTTATCGGAATTTTATAGTTTGATTCGGCAAGTAGCATATACACAGCAATCTGCACTTTGTGAGAGGGCCAGACTCCTTCTGCAGGCATGCTTCCTGTCTTCATCTCAACAGGCACCAAGGCTTCAGGATATATTTCTAATCTGTCAATGATTCCTCTAAGTTCAAGTGCCTCTGATTCCATTGAAATTTCAGATTTTATTTTCGGCACAAGCATGCTCCAGAGCTCTTCTTCAAACACATTGTTCTGCTGTGCAAATGCAAACACTGTTTTTGTTCTTAATATGCTTTCTTTCAAGAATTTCGGCCATATCTTCTCAAAAACCTCTTCACTCAAAATGTTGAGGCATTCAAAGCTGCTCCTGTTATTTTCTATTTGCTTTTTCAAAATTTCTGAATAGAAATTGGTAAATACATTCTGCACATCCACTAAATTCATGTTTTTCGTTATGCTTTTTACAATGTTTTTCTCTTCAATTGTTGCAGTTTCAAAGCAGTTATGCCTTATCTTTCCGAACACAAGCTGCTCTTTTGGGATCTCTATCATTCCAAAAACTTTTTCCAGATACAGCTTTCTGGTGCAATAGAGGTATGTTCCGAGCATTGTTGCAGAAACCATCTTGTTCATATCACTATAAAATTCTCTGAAGAAAGTTTAAATATCTTTTGCAGAAATGTCCAGTGGTTTTTCCGGATGATAAGAAAAATAAAGAAAAATGTTAAGGTGTTAAAGCTAAGACAAAAATCTGAGACAAAAAAGCAAAGATGGTACAAAGATAATAGGAAACAAATAAGATTACATGAAATGGTTTTGCACCGCTTATAAAAATATGTAAAAAAGATGTAAAAAACAAATGAGAGAAACATCAAAGAACAGGTCAAAGAACATGCGCAAAAGAATACATTAAAGCATAAGAAAAGACATTAAAGAGAATGATATGCTATATTGAGAGAAAGATATGTTAAAAACTCCCTAAAAACTCTCAGGGCCTCATCCACCTTATTTCATAATAGGTTACATCTCCTTCATCATCCACAATCCCTATGAGAAGCCGTTTTTTTGTTGAGTGTGCAACCCTGTTCTTCGCAGCAAACTCATACCAGGTTGAGCTTTCAGACTCATGCACAGGATACACAATCCATTTTGCATGGTCCTCTCCAGGTTTCACACCTCTTTCGTACACTCTAAAATCAGCACCAAACTTAAGAGCTGTCTTTATTATGTAACCTCTGTTCCTTATATCTCTGAAAACACAGTATCTTGTCAAAAACTTTGGGTCAATCTTCTGTATTTTCTTCAAAAAATTTTCTTTTGATATCATCTTGCTCTTTCCATCATAAACCTCAACCTTGCCTTTTTCCAGCAAAAAGAACGCTTCTGGAAAAGAGAGCTGAACCCTTCCGTCTTCAAGCAAGGCGCCATATCTGCTCTGGTTGAATAGTTCTCTTGCAGCATCAGAATTCTCAGTTATTATTCTCTCTCCAGCTAGAAATGTTTTTATTTTTTCCTTATTTTTTTCTTTCTTAACAGAACTGTCGCTATCTCTTTCAGCACTTCCTTCCTGGAGCTGAACACTCCCTTTTTCTTCAAGCTGTTTTTCCAACTGTTTCTTTTTTATACTCATACTGCAAGGTTAAAAAAATCTTATTTAAAAACTTGTTGTTTTTGTTAAGTAAAAGTTTCTTAGTATGTATTTTTTTCTTAAAGCCAAGTGATTTCCTTGTAAATTCAATGGAAGGTTTTTTGTTTTATGTTTTTGTTATCAATATTATTTATTTAAATAAATAATTCAGAATATGAATGATTTATGATGCTAAATAAAGAGAATTCAAGATTCGCTTTTCAGCCAAAAGCAAGGTTTGGAATCGATGTAAGATTAATGTGGGATTAATATGAATTAATTAATATGGAATTAAGCATTTAGAACAGCGCGGGCGTTATAAACACCTCGAGTAAGGCAGCGATTACTAAAATTAGTATCGATATTATA
>CAYQKJ010000094.1:0-4280 GCA_964418195.1 uncultured Methanosarcinales archaeon
GTTTATATAATTGCCTGTATACAAGGTGCTATTAAAATGCCTAGCAAAATGCCTAACAGAAAAAAACTTGAAAATTTAATCACAATATCAGAAGATGCCCGTAAAGGTCCATTGGCTATTGCATGCTGCGCTTCAATAAACAGCGACATCAGGGCATTTGAGATATTTTTGGATATTGTAAAGGCTAAAAACAAGGAGAAACCGATTGATGCAATAATAATTGCAGGCGATTTAATAGATGCTGTTTTCTATTCAACAAAAAAAATAATCCCGGTAGAATATTCATATTCCCTTGTTTCTGAAAACGAAATGTCAGGAGAACTAGCAACCTACATTCAATTGGAAAATGAGCTGACTGCACTCAGCCTGCAGAATCCGATTAAAAGCCCTCTTGAGCTTGCGCACTATGTGAAATCATCTAATTTGTTTGGCTTCAGAGACCACTCCCTTGCTGAGCGCTATATCGAACTATATGCCATTGCAAAAAGCAGATTGCAGAATTCAGGAGGAGAAAGCACCACAAAAGAAAGCACTGAAATAAATGAATTGCTGAATGAGCATGAACACAAGGAATTTTCCAGCCTTCACGAAATATTCAGCAAATCGCTGGAGA
The DNA here is from genome assembly GCA_964418195.1 of uncultured Methanosarcinales archaeon. Taxonomy (GTDB): domain Archaea; phylum Nanobdellota; class Nanobdellia; order Woesearchaeales; family 0-14-0-80-44-23; genus CAYQKJ01. The sequence goes on from CAYQKJ010000094.1 coordinate 614, forward strand.
ATTTCAAATACAGGCGCCTTGACGATTTCTGCCTTGCGATACTGCAGGATTCAAATGGGCCTCGCGAATTCAAAGAAAAGGCAGGTGATTATCTGGCGCTTATTGGCAAAGCAGAGATTGCAAGAAGCGAAATTTACATGAAAATAGACAGCATGCTTGATGATATGCGACGTGAATTTGGAATCAGCTCCTTTGTAGTTCCTGGAGACAAAGACGGGATTGAGATGAAGAGCATCTTCAATGACAAATATCTTCATATGAATAATGAGAATGGAATATCGCTCCCTTCAAATTTATGCATAAAACAAACAATTTTCAATAACATCAGTATTGCAGGCTATGGAGGTGAAGAGGAGAATCTTCCTTGGATTCCTCGCCTCTCAAAAATACCTTTTAATAGGCAGCAGATGGGAGCATTCCTTTCAAAAACAGACCCTGACATCGCAGTTGTGCACACTGCCCCATTGAAAAAAGAAAAAGGAACATTTTTACCAAGCGACCCGCTCATAAAGTATGCTCAAGCCCAGGCGCCCTATACAATAATCACCGGGCATGATGCCACACCGCAGATAGACAGGATAAGGCTGTCTTCTTACAATGAAGAAGAAATATTCACTTATATAATCAACACAGGAAAGCTCGGCAGATACGGCGAGAAATTTTGCAATGGATTCTTCGCCATGCTGAATTTTGATGAGGATTCGGAGCTTGCCAGAGCAGATATCTATAGGATAAATGATTATGATGCGGGCACTTACACGCCTGTTGTCTCATTTTGTTCAGGGCAAGAATAATTGGAGAACTGAAAAAAAGGCATTTCTTTGCCAGGATTGTTTTTTTTAGATATACTTTGCTAATTTCTCATAACAACTGCCGCAGTTTCTGAAATAATCAGCCCATCCTTTTCTGACCATGTCGTAGGCGGGGTGGTTTTTCAGATGTTTGGCGAAATACTCTGCTAAGATTAAATTCTTTTCATCAGGTTCTGTCCTCTTGAGGTATTTCGCTATCTGTTCTAAATTGGATAGGCGCTCCAGATAAGAAATGTGTTTGTCAGTATTTTCTGTTATAACATTCATTATATAATCCAGTTCATTTCCTTTTGAAGCATTTTTTCCATTCATATTAAATCCCCCTCTCGACGCCAGTTTTATCCTAAGCAGGTTTTTTAATATAATTTTCAAAAGTTAATATATTAAAAGGTATACTAATATATAAATATTTTGCTTTTGTATATTTTTGAAATATGAGTTCCATACTCTTTAAAAATGCGCTTTTTGCCATTTTTAATCAAGTTAAGAACGATTTTTCTTATTTTTATTTCATAGTAGTACAAATGATAAGTTTTAAATATTTGGATGGCTAATTCTGTTTAAGATGGTGTTTGAGGAAAAATACAGCAGAAAAAAGCCTTTTCTTGTGGAGTTCGCAGGCCCGCCAAAATCAGGCAAGACAACCATAATTGACAGGATAAAATATGAGCTGCCATACACTTTTTCTATTATAAGAGAAGTTTCGATTGATGCGCCTGTTGAAAAGAAAAAGACATTGAAGTATATGGAATGGGCTGCCAACGAGCTGATAAACAAGCTAATATTTACAGAAGAACTCATAAAAAAACAGATTGTTCTGATTGACTGCGGGATTTTAAGCCAGCTTTCCCTTCTGGAAGCATTCAAGAGTAGCGGAAAGATAAAGGACTCTGAAATGAATTTTTATGAGCAGATAAGAAACCATTTGCTTCTCAATCTTAAGAGGGAAAATCTCATATTCTATGTAAGCATGACTCCCCAGAAAGAGGTAGACCGAATAAGAACCTACAACTTCCCGAAAGGGGCTATCATGAATGAAAGGTTTTTGAGAATATTCAACCAGAGCTATGAGGATCTTGTTAAGCAAATCAAGGGGAAGATAAGAATATTTAATATAGACGGCTCATTTGACCCTGATATTAATGCTAAGAATGTTACAAAATTAATAATCAAACATTACAAAAAATCATTGAGAAAATTGCGATAAGAAGTTCTTCTTTAGTTCGTCTTTTTAATGCACTTTTTCTCAAAAAGTTAAGTGTTTTAATGCACTTTTTCTCAAAAAGTTCGTTGGGCTTTATGCCCAACTTAAGTGTTTTAATGCACTTTTTCTCAAAAAGTGCGGGGGAAGGGACTTTCATTGACTGGTTGCGTTTTCCGTGTGACTTCCGAAGGAATGTCACACTTGTTCTTGCGTGTTAACCGAGCGTAACCAGTTATTTTGAACCCTCGAACCCACTAAGGGATTAGGCCCTGAACCTAACGCATTTGGCCAGGCTTTGCTACCCCCGCACGAGATATTGTTTGCTATTGATTTTATAAGTGGATTATTTAAATTTTGTTGAAAGTTGTTGAAAAATTTCCAGTTTCACACTATTGCTATTTTTTACTACTTAAAAATAAAAAATATTTAAATAGATATTCAAATATTAGAAGCTGGGAGTGTGGCCACAATGTTTTCAGGAAAAGGAGTAAGGAAAACTCTAGCGCTTTTAACGACCATTGCCACTGTGGCGTCTGTTTCCGGCTGCAGCCCGAGAATTGAGGAAAGCAGATATGCGTCATTCCAAGAAAAAGGGCTTGAATTTGTCATCAATAAGGATTTCATGGAAGATGAGAAGGACGTCCTTATGCTCTCCACAAACGACTTTGACAGCAACAATGCCTACAGCACCTCAGCGAGGGCAGAATTGTTCAAGGATTTGATAGAATCCCACTGGAATGCCAAAATCACCCTTTATCCTGAGGATTTCTACAGCAAAGGCGAGAGGCTTCTCCTGTAGAATTTTCGACTTATCGGGATGCCCAAAAGAATTGAAAGGGCAATTCAAAATTCCCATTCGATGACGGAACTATTTTTGTCGGTCCGAATTCTGAAGCAGGCAATGAAAGACCGCCAGCAGAAATATTGGAATTCTTTAGGCAAAATAGAAGAGCTAAACAATTTGAATATGATGGCTGGAAATGGGAATTAGAAGGAAAATGGGAAGATGGGCATTATCATCGTGAGAATCCCTATCAAAGAGGATGATTATCGCAAGATTGAATCCATACCTGGATTCATTAGAGGGTTTAGTTGGAAGAGAAGTTCCAAAAGCAGAATTACTTCGACAATTTCCAAGAGACGGCTATTTTAGATTTGCATTCAACATTCCGGATACTGTGTATAAATTAATGTTTGATGAAAAGGGAAAGACGCCAGCAGGATTAAGAGTTGCAGAACTTCAATTAATGGGGGAAGGACCAAATTTAGGAAGTGCCGGCGGCCCAACCATTCAAGGATTAGCAAAAGTTGGGCATTTGGAGTATGAAGGAAGAACCAAAAAATAAGCCGAAATCCCTCAATTATAATTCTCCAGACGATTGAGCATAACACTTGACAAACGAGTATTAAGCGAAGTTTTATTATGCGCAATTAAAAAAATTTATGAGCCAGCGAGGATTTGAACCCCGATAGTCCGGTATCCTTCTAAACTTTTGAAGTTTTATCCGTGGGGCTTCATGCCTCACTTGCTCTTGCGTGTTAACCGAGCGTAACCAATTATTTTGGTTAAACTTTTTCTAAAAGTTTCTATTTCCTTTTTGGTTAAACTTTTTCTAAAAGTTTCTATTTCCTTTTTGGTTAAACTTTTTCT
>CAYQKJ010000095.1:0-4221 GCA_964418195.1 uncultured Methanosarcinales archaeon
CTTATATGCCTAATATTAACATTCCCTCCTTTTTGTTATTTGGATCTTTTGTTGTTTTCAAAACTTAGTATTCCTGATACCTTACAGTTTTTGTCCATGTCATCAGCTCCAACAGTCTCCTGTGGTCTTTTCTGAAAATCATGAAGAGCGGGTCTATTATCCACAATAACACAATGGGGAAGAGTGGAATCAAAAAAATGCTTCTTAATATGCACTGCAGAAAAGAGGGATTAACTACTTTATCTTCTTTTCTAACTTTCCTTCCATTTTCCTTTGTTTCAACAGCAGATACTACCCTTATCCCAACCAGCATCTTTCCAATGCTCTGCCCAAGTTTTGATTCCAGAATTGCAAAATACAAGATTGCTGTTAAAGACACCATGAGCAAGACAGCATAGAGCTTGTCTGCAATCTCAGGGTGCTGCAGGAAAAAGTTATAGCTGGCGCTGAAGTTTTCATTATTTCCCCCTGCTGCTGAGAGCAACTCATTCAGAACTTTCTGAAACGGCAGCATTATCGTGAACCTTATTATTAGAATGTCTGCAGCAAATGCAATGGCTCTCTCCAGAGGGCCTGCATTAATTATTACAAATCTCTTTTTGGAAATCTTTTGGGCAGTTCTTTTGGCCATTTTATTTTAATTTTTGTTAATGTTTTTAAAACTTTTTGCCTGTTCAAACTTTTCTTTAAATTTCTAGATTAAATATCCTATTTTAAATACTGTTCTATTTCTTTGTAATTAGCAATCGGCTTTTTTATTAGTGCGTAATCTTCAGTTATCCTTGGGCAGGCCATGTTGATAAAGCATTCTATAAAAGGGAAGTTTTCAAGCTCCCCAAAGTCAAGGGTGTCAAACAGCAGCACATAGCCTTCTTTTCCCGTCTTTTTGAGTTTTTTCTTCAGTTCAAGCGCTTCTTTCAGCATAAACTGTCCGGGCTTTATTGATGCAAGTATCCCGATGTTTTTGGCATCCAGAAATTTCACTACAGCTCCTTTTCTTCGCTTCTTTATTTTTTCAACTTCGCTTTCGTCCAGCTGTTCAAACTTTTTTGAGTAAGGATTAAAGCAGAAGACCGGCTTTCCTGCAGCAAGAGCGATTCCCAGTGGATGGAATTTGCCCGAACCGACATAGAGAAACGCATCCACCTTGCCTTTTATGCTTTCAGCAGCATGCACATCACAGCCGAGCACTTGGCCCGGATATTTTGTCTTTTTGCCTTCTGACAAAAAAACCTCTCTGCCTGTCTTCTCTATTTCCTTTTTTAATTCAGAGATTCTGTGAATATGCTGCACAGTAGTTAAAAGCCCTATCCTCTTTGGAAGTTTTGCAATATCTGCTTTTGAAAGTTTTAAATCAAGATTTGCCCTTGCTTCAACAAAAATCTTCTGCATTTCACACCCAGAAAATGCACTGGTGTTTAAAAATTATTTCATTTGTCATTTGTCTCATTTATCATGTGTCTAATTTTTTATTTGTTTTCTGCTTTGCGTCAAAAATTTATGGTTATCTTCTATAACTACTCTAAAATTTATATAACTATTTTTATATTGATTTCAGGTTTTAAGGTGCTATGGCTGAACTCAAGCGCGAGATGGGCTTCTGGGCTGTTCTTGCATTAGCGATAGGCACTTTAGTTGGCAGTGGCTTGTTTTTCGGAAGCGCCTTGGGCGCGAGTTATTCTGGCAATATGTCCTTAATTGCTTGGCTGATAATGGTAGTTGTTTCAATTTATGTCGCATCACTCTTTGGAGAGCTTGTTTCAATGTTTCCGAAAGCAGGAGGCGCTTATGAATTCAGCAAGCAGACATATGGAAGATTTTTCTCATTTGTAATCGGCTGGCTTGTCTGGCTTGTCGCAAACATTGAGTTTGCAATGCTTATCATCGTCGCCCTGGACTATCTGCTTCCGCAATCCGCCCCCTTCTTCCTTCCTCTGAAGGTGATAATAAGCATAGCGCTTATACTCTTAATCAACTATATCGCCTACATAGGGCTTGAGGCAACTTCAATAACTCTGATTATTTTCTCTTCAATAACAGTGTCTTTGGTTGTTGCGATAGTTATTCCGGGCATATTCCATGTAAACATCCAGAATTTTTCGCCCTTTTTTACACAGCAGCCATACCTAATCTTTGTAACAATGTTCTTTATAGCTGAAACCTTTATCGGATGGGAATCTGTAACTTTTTTAGCAGAGGAAACAAAAAATCCTACTAGAGTAATTCCAAAAGCCCTTATAACTGCAGCAGTGATAATGGGATTTCTGGGCCTTGCATTGAATGCAGTTACTTTAGGGATAATTCCTTGGCAGAAGCTTGCAACATTGACAGCTCCTTTGGGAGAAGTGTCCCAAATACTCTTTGGGAGCTTTGGCAGGAACGTCATAAGTTTAGGCATATATTTCACAATGATAGGCTCTGCTGCTGCGGGCATAATAGCAACTCCCAGACTGATTTTTGCGCTTGCAAGAGACAAACTGTTCCTTTCCCAGATGACGAGGGTTCATAAGAAGTACAAGACCCCTTATGTTGCCATAATCTTTCAGACAATAGTTTCAATAATTGCTTTATTCCTTTGTTTAGGCAGGTACAAGGTATTCTTGAGTTTATTAGTTCCTCTTTCATTTATAATGTATATTCCGATAATACTCTCAGTTCCGATACTCAGGATAAAAAAGCCCAACGTGGAAAGACCGTTTAAAGCCCCTTTTGGCATCATAGGCCCCATCCTTGTAAGCATATTGTTCGCGGCAGTGATATATTTCTGGCTTATAACAGAGGCAAATGCCAAAAACCTTTTCTTCCTTGGAATATCGCTGGCAGCCCTTGGAATTCCAATCTATTTCCTGCTTCAGCTTTATTATGATCCAAAGGCAATAATAATTGTCAATGATTTGTTTGCATACCTTGCCCTTTATACAGAAAGATTCCTTCTGCCAATTTCAGTTAGGGAAGAACTCATAAAGCTTCTTGGAAACATAAAAGACAAAGCTGTTCTGGAGTTTGGATGCGGTGTTGGCACTCTGACAATGCATCTTGCAGAGAAAGTCAGCAGGACAGGGAAGGTTTATGCTACAGACATCTCAAAGCGCGAACTGAACATAACAAGAAACAGGGTAAAGAATGCGGGGCATGAACATGTGATGGTGCTTCATGAGAAAAAGGACACTGTGCATCCAGATATTAAAGACATAGATGCTGCAATTTCTGTATCTGCATTAGGCTATGTGCAGGATTTGAAGACCGTTCTAAAGGAAATAAACAGACGATTGAAGATGCACGGCAGGATAGTTTTCCTTGAATATGACAAGTTCTTCTATTTCATTCCAAATATTGAGTGGCTCTCAAATGACAACGAGATAAAAGCGATATTCTGGGAATGCGGTTATTCTGTGGATGTCATAAGAAAACGCGGCATACTGTGGCAGTACATATTCATATATGGAAATAAATTTAGAAATCTGGAAATACTGGCGCCAAAGGAATAATCCAATATTGGAATTCTAATATTAGACTTAGATATATTGGAAAATTTTTTAAAGTGTCTCATCATAATATGAAAGATGATTGTCAAAAAATTTTTAATCTGCTTTTTCAGATTTAATGAATAAAAGATATGAGAAGATAAACCAAAGCTGTTTTGAGAAAATATGCGTGACTTATTATTTCAACAAAAATTTCACTGGCTGATATGCTGGAAGAACAGCTGAAGAAAAGATGTTTAGCTAATTTTGCTGATGTGGGCGATGTTCCGAAAAATAGGGGCAGGATGCGATAAGTTTTAAACTCGGTTTATTCATGAATTAAAATGAAAGACAATAATGAACGAAGTGTTTTTTTTGACAGTATTGCTAGAACCTATGCTTTGAAAGAAAAACATGATTATGATTTCTCCTTCAGAAAAAATGCCCTTTCTGAAGCAAAAAAATTTATTAAAAAAACCAAACATGCAAAGAAAAGATTGTCGATTCTTGAAGCAGGCTGCGGAAATGGAAAATTAACGCTTGAACTTTTAAAATATCCCGAAATCGAAATAACCGCGATTGATTTTTCCCAGGAGATGCTCAATGTCCTCAAAGCAAGAATTAGTTCATATGTCAAAAAGAGGAAAATAAGGAGAAGGGTGAGAATATTAAAATCTGATATAACAAAACTTTCATTTAAGCATCAATTTGATATTGCGCTTCTCATAGATGTTCTTGTTAATGTAAATGATAAATC
>CAYQKJ010000096.1:0-4218 GCA_964418195.1 uncultured Methanosarcinales archaeon
CTATAAAGTTATTCTATAACAATCAGTTATGCGTGAACCAGAAATAAAGCTTTGGTTTTCCTTTCTCTTTTTCTTTCTCATTCTCTTTCTCATTTCCTTTTTTATTCTCTTTCCTGTCCAATCTGCAGAAGCCGAATCTTTCAAACTGAACCTCATCATCAACATTCAGCCCTGCTGCCAGCGGCTCGGCAAATCCTTTCTTAATAGAGTGGTCTGGCATCAGAATTTCTACATCAGCCAGCTTGGCATTTGCATCTGAATCTGCAGGCAGCCAGTGCATTATCTTCTCTCCTCTTTTCTTGTAATCCTCAACTGTTGCTGAAACAAAAACAAACTTTCCCTTTTCCTTTTTGAAGTTCAGGCATTCCATCAGCCTGTAAAGCTTTCCATCTTTCAGGCTGTCAAAATCATTCTTTGAAATATAAAATTCTTCATTAGTCCTGAATTTTCTCTCGCCATATTCTGGATGGTCTGGGTGCAGCTTGAGATGTGGATTTATTTCAGGAGCATTCTCAATCCTTATCTTAACAGGCTCTTCAACAAAGAAATATCTCTTGACAACAGGGTCTATTACGCGTCTGTTTATTGATGATATTAGACTCCAGTCAATCTTTGTGGGAGTGGGAGACAAGCCGACCTGCACTGCCATCTCGTAAAATGTTTCCTTTACAAAACCCCTTCTCTTCAGCGCTTTTATGGTAACCAAGCTTGTGTCATCCCAGCCAGACACTTTGCCTTCCTCAATCATCTTTCTGATTTCCCTTCCTTGGGTTACTGCATCAACTACTGTGAATCTTCCGTATTGTATTATTGTCTGCTTCTTAAAGTTGAGAAGCTCTTTTAGGTAGTTCTGGAGCTCAACTCTCATCGTTCCAAACTCTGAACTTCTCATAACATGAGTGACTTTGCATATGTCAGCGTCTTCAACTGCGTTTTCAAAATCATAGACAGGCCACACGCAGTATTTGCTCTTCTGCCTGTAATGCTCTGCCTTGATTATCCTGAAGATTACAGGGTCTCTCATAACCTGATTTCCAGATTCCATGTCTGCTTTTAATCTCAGCACGCATGTTTGCTCATCATATTTTCCATTAAGCATATTCTTCCATTCTTCAATATTCTTTTGAGAAGAGGTATTTCTGCACTTGCACGGAATGCCCTCATGCCTGTTCTTCTGCATCTCTTCCCTTGAACAGAAGCATACATATGCCTTTTTGTCGTTTATCAGTTTTTCAGCATATTTGTAGAATATGTCCATGTGGTCGCTTGCAAAAAGTGTTTTGTCAGGGGTTATCCCAAGGAATTTTATGACATCTTCCGTCATTGCATCCACATATTCCTGGGAGGATTTGAGCGGGTTTGTATCCTCAAACCTCAAAATGCATGTTCCGTCATACTTCTTTGCATAAAGATAGTTTATCAGGAATGACAGTGCATGTCCTATATGATTGTATTTTGACGGCTCCGGAGGTATTCGAGTAACAACTTTTCCCATTTCAGCATTTGGCAGTTCCTTAAGCCCTTTTTTTGCTTCTTTTTTCTCCAAAAGTTCAGGGGCTATCTCAGAAAGCATCTCCTTCTGTTGTTCTGGAGAGCTGCAGTTTACTTCATCAACAGTATCATCAATTATTTCCTTTATCTTTGCAATTTCTTTCTTCAGGCTGCTGTCTGCTCCTAAAACCTTTCCAAGAACTGCGCCTGCGTTTGCTTTTCCATCATGAAGAACAGCATTCTGCAGGGCATACTTCCTTATCATGGACATTAGCCCGAGCTTTATGTCAGGCTCATTTTCTTCTTTGATGTTTTTGCCTTCAACTTCTTTGGTCTTGCGAGACTTCTTCATTTTTGGCTCCTTATTCATTTTGATTCAATATTTATTTTGATGCAATATTCAGCATTGCAGTTGATTTTCTTTGATTTGCAAATGCATATGATTGTTGAATGTACATAATTATATTTTATTCCTTTTTCGTTAACCTTTTCCTAAAAGGTTATTTTATTCTATTAGATGAAAAAATCCATTCCATATTTAAAACTTTTTAACTTGGAAACTGAATAGGGTTCCTTTCGAGAACAAAACATTTGAATATGCATAATTCCATCTCTTTCCTGTCATATTTTAGGAGGGATGGAAGGAATCTGACAGAGGGAGAAAAATGAAAACAAAATCCAGCTGGATAATAGCAACTGCACTGCTCTTTGTGCTGATTTCAGTTGCTGCCTCATCAGCGCTGCCTGCGCAGGCAAATGAAAAAGCAAGGGCAGCTGCAATAAAGGAAGGACTTGAAAGAATTGACTTTATCCATTATGGAAGAACAGCAAACCCAGGGAAGGCAAAGCCGCCAACAGCAACGTGCTACAAGCTTATGGGCGTAAAGTGGAGTGAGTTGCCTGTTGACTATGTAATCAATCCAGACAATACTCGGGGGCTTTCATCACAATTTGTAACTTCTGCAATATCTGCAGCTGCGGAAACATGGGATGCTGCGACATCTCAAGAATTGTTCAACAACAAATATTATATAGACACCACACTGCATTACGGGGTGCAGGACTTCAACAATGTGATTGATTTCGGCGACTATCCAAACAGCGGCGTGATAGCAATAACTTCTGTATGGTACACACGCAAGAGCAAGCAGATAGTTGAGTTTGACATGAGATTCAACACAAGGTTTAACTGGGGAAATGCAGCAAGCAATCCTTCCTTAATGGACTTGCAGAACATAGCAACCCATGAATTGGGGCATAGCTTCGGGCTTGATGACATATACAACTCCGGATGCTCAGCAGTGACAATGTACGGCTATTCCAACTACGGGGAAACCTCAAAGAGAACGCTTGAGCAACCAGACATTACAGGCTTGCAGAGCATGTATGGCATCTAAACTGCTTCCAGAATTTTGATTTATTTTTTTATTTGATTTTTCTTTGAATATTCATTTTAATGCTTTCAAGGCTTTTAAGGTTTATTTTAATTTTTGTAAATGTTTGTTGATGTAATTATGCCAGCTTGTTTTTAGAATATCATAAGAGTGGGCCCGCGGGGAGTTTCACAACACTTTTTCATTAGCGTCTGATTTTTGCATCAGCAAAAATCCTAAGGTTTGCGCCCGAATGGAAGCTAAAATTTCTTATTGGTTTTGCGAAGCAAAACGCAATTCCGTAAACGCTTTTCCGTCAGGAAAAGGGTTTCCGCATTCCGTCAACGCAAAAAAATCACTTTGTGATTTTTTGCGCAAAACTTCGTTTTTGCGCTTTTCATTTATGAAAAGGGTTGTTTTGAACCCCAGACCACTGGTTTTCCTAGCTTTGAGCCAGTTCTGAATTAGTTTTTGTTCAGAATGCCGCCATATAAGACCAGCACTCTAACCAGACTGAGCTACGGGCCCAACAGAAAATTGAGAAATTAAGTTTGTATTTAAATCTTTTTCTTTGCTATTTGTTTATTTAGTATTTGCTTATGCACAGCATTTGCGTTTCTTTCAGACAAAATATTTTTTCTTTCTGGCAAAAGCAACCAGCGCTTCAAAGAATCTCTTTATCTTGGAGAAAGGCTCAAAGTATTTTTCCTTTACTTCTCTCAATTGCTGCTCGCTGATGCTGTAGAATTTCCAGTCCTCTTTCTTGAATATGCTCTGGACTATTGGGTCAAGCTTGTCAATTGCCTGGCAGAACTTCGCCTCAACAGAGATGTTTTCTTCAAACTCCTTCCAAAGCTTGACAAAATCCGGGACTATAGCTTGTGGAATATTTTTTTGGAGTTTTGAAAGGGCTGAATTTTCTTTCTTATGCTGCTCCTTCACCAAGTCGCCATCAAAAACAAAGGTGTCTCCTGCTTCTATCTCTATCAAATCGTGGTATAAGAGCATCTTCATTATCTTTTTCTCGTCAACAGTCATCCTTATTTTTGGGAGGAAGTACTGTGCGAGAACCATGCAGCTCCAGGTGTGCTCAGCAGAACTCTCATACCTGTTCTTTACCCTTCCCTTTCTCTCAACCTCTTTTAGAAGAAAGAGCTCATGTATCCTCTTTATTTCCTTTTCTATGCCGTTCATCTTGAATTCCCTTTAATGAATCATTAAGTTGTTTATAATTTTTTTGTTTTGTATATTTTTCTGTGTAATGTCTTTGCCAAGTTTTATTCATCAGATGTATTGTAAACAATTTTTGGATTCATATATTCGGCAATTCTGATGTTTTTATATCCTTCCTTTT
>CAYQKJ010000097.1:0-4192 GCA_964418195.1 uncultured Methanosarcinales archaeon
TATAATAACAGGCAGAAGAGGAAAGTTTTAGAAAAGACGATTTAGAAAAGATAAAGCTAAAAGAAAAAATATTCTGTCAATTTTAATCTGATAAAAACAGATGATTAATGAATTGAACAGTTATAGAACACAAAAATATTCTTCTTTTTCTTATAAAATATCCCTTACTTTTTCTCTCCAATAATCAAGAAGGCCTCTCAAGGTTTCTTCAATTTTTATCTTTGGTTGCCAGCCGGTTTCCCTGCTGAATTTTGAATGCTTGCCATACATTACTGGAACATCAACCTTCCTAAATTTTTCAGGGACAACCTCAACCTTTATTTTGACCTTGCTCATTGAAAGCAGCATCTCAAGAATCTCCTGTATTGAATACGCTTTTCCAGAACTTATGTTGTAAATTCCTGGCTTGCATTTCACAAAAACCGAATAAGCCTCTGCAATATCCCTCACATCAGAGAAGTCCCTTTTTGGCTTGAGGTTTCCAACTTTTATTATGACTTCTCTGATTCCTTTTTCTATCTCTGCAATTTGCTTTGCAAAGTCAGGGCACACGAAGTCAGGAGTCTGTCCTGGACCAGTGTGATTGAAGCTTCTAGATATTACTATTGAAAGTTTTTTGTAGTTTTTAGAAAGACAGATTTTCTCTGCCTCAAGCTTTGATTTGGCATATGGGTTTTCTGGATTAACAGGATGTTCTTCTGTTATTGGCACGAACTTTGGCTTGCCGTAAACCTCTGCAGAAGAAATGAAAAGCACTTTAGCTTTTATATTCTCTTTGATAAGCGCGTCCAGAAGATTTCTCGTGCCTTCAACGTTCACCTTTCTGCACAATTCAGGATTCTCCCAGGATTTTGCAACTGAGCTGAAACCTGCAAGATGGAAGACATAATCCGGCTTAAAATCTGAAACCAGCTTCCTTATTTCATTTTTATTAAGAAGGTCCAGTTTTTCATAAATAACATTTTGAACTCTCCTTGCTGGCTTAATAAGAAAAGAGCCCATTACTTCATATCCTTTTTTCAAAAGAACTTCCGCAAGATAGGGCGCAACAAATCCATCTATTCCTGTTATCAATGCTTTTTTCATTTTTGATATTACTCATATTTTTTGACAGAACTGTGGTTATTTATCTTATTGATGTTAATAATAAACTATGAACGGATGAACTCTTTATCATGCCATTTCATAATTATTTATTATGCAATTTTATTTGTTTCTATTATTTGTTTTTTTTGTTGTGATTTTATTATTCTTTTATTTATTACAAATATTATTTTATTTTTATACTGCTTTCTATTTCTCACTGATTGACTTTAATTTCCTGATTCGTTCAAGGTCTGCATCAACCATCATTTTTACAAGTTGCTTGAAGTTTACTTTCGGCTTCCATCCAAGAATTTTCCTTGCCTTTTCAGGATTGCCTATCAAAAGTTCAACTTCAGCTGGCCTAAAGAATTTCTTGTCAACCCCAACATATTTTTCATAATGCTCTACTCCAGCTACCTTGAAGGCTTCCTCGACAAACTCTCTCACAGTGTGAGTTTCTCCAGTTGCAATCACATAATCCTCAGGCTTTTGTTGCTGCAGCATCAGCCACATTGCTTCAACATAATCGCCCGCAAAGCCCCAGTCCCTCTTTGCATCAAGATTTCCTAAGCGTATTTCCTTGCCTAACCCAAGTTTTATCCTTGCAACCCCGTCAGTTATTTTTCTTGTGACAAATTCTATGCCTCTTCTTGGAGATTCATGATTAAAGAGTATGCCATTGCATGCGAACATTCCATAGCTTTCTCTGTAGTTTATGGTGGTCCAGTATGCAAAAACCTTTGAAATTCCATAAGGACTTCTTGGATAGAAAGGTGTTTTTTCTGTCTGCGGGGTTTCCTGTGCTTTTCCAAACATCTCGCTGCTTGAAGCCTGATAGAACTTCGCCTTGCTGTCTGTCACTTTCAATGCCTCAAGCATTCTCAAGGTTCCAACTCCTGTTATCTCTGCTGTCGCTATTGGCGATTTCCAAGAATGAGCAACATAGGACATCGAAGCTAGATTATAAACTTCGTCAGGATTGGAATACTTAACTGCCCTGATGAGTGAAGACAAGTCTGTCAAATCCCCCTCAATAAGCTCAATTTTATCCAAAATATGTTTTATTCTTTCTATGCTCTCTGTGCTTGTCCTTCTTATGAGGCCGTAAACCTTGTATCCTTTGCTGAGGAGAAGCTCTGTGAGATAGCTCCCGTCCTGCCCTGTTATCCCAGTTATAAGAGCACTCTTTTTTTTACCTATTTTTTTCTTTTCCATACCACCACCCATCAAATATTTTGCAATTATTTTTTAATCATTTTTTAATATCTAATTTTTAATTAATCTGTTTAGCATTAATATATTTAACTGTTTTCTTAATCTATAATAATATGAAATTTTATGTGCTTAAGCTTTTTTAAACCCTTTCAGTAAGATTTATAAAAACACCCTTTTTTATCATAGGAGATGTCAAAAAAAGAGGACGTAGAAAGTAAAGCTTCTGAAGCAAAAGAGCATGTTGAGAAATTGAGCTTCAATTTTAAAAATATCAAGTGGACTTGGATAATTTTAACTCTTATACTTCTGCTTGGCTTTTATCTTAGAACCTATCACATCAATTATCCGGTTATTGGCTATCATAATTGGAAAGAGGTTCATCATCTTTCTGAAGCCAGAAATTTTGCTAGAGACGGCTTTTTAAGAGATGGGCTTTTCATGCCGCATTATGATGACAATACTTATGGCGAAAATCCCAGTGGCCTGCATGCAGACACTTTTCCATTAATTCAGATAATGGGCGCTATTGTTTTCAGAATGCTTGGATTTGATGCCTTGTGGCAAGCCCGCCTAATCAGCATTCTCTTTAACTTAGGCGCTGTTTTCCTCTTTTATTTGTCTATTAAAGCGCTATTCAAAAGAGAGGATTTAGCTTTGACATCTGCATTTCTTGCAGCAATAAATCCACTGCTTGTTTTTTTCAGCCATAACTTTGATGACATAAACCCTGCCTTGTTCTTCATGGTGGCAGCACTTTATTTCTATGTTAAATGGTATGAAGAAGACAAGAATTGGCAACTATATCTTACTGCCTTTTGCGGGGCATTTGCAGTCATCCTAAAATACACATTTGGGGTAATTGCAATACCAATCTTGCTAACGCTTCCTTATAAAAAAATTTTTTCACAGTTGAAAAAATATGCAAAACCTTTGGGCATATCTGTTATACTCATAATTTTATGCCTTGCATGGATTCCCTATTCTTCCCAAATGAATAAGATTCATCAGGGTATGAGCTACAGCGCTGTCGAGATTATTAAGTTAAAAGTTGGATGGCAAAATATTCCCCTTCTTTTTTCACAAGATTTCTTACAGCCAGTGCTGCTTCAAAGCAATTCTTATGTGGCTGACAATTACACAAAACTTGGCTTTAGCTTTGCAATGCTCGGGCTTATAATCCTTATTTTTAGAAATTTTAAACGTAAGAATTTCGGAAACAAATTTATGTTTGCATATTTCATTGCATTTGTTCTTTTTGTGATAATAGGCTCAGACACCCTAAGAGGGCACAGCTATCATCAGTACCCCATAGTCCCTTTCATAATATTTCTAATGGCTTACTTGTTCGTAATAGTGGGAAATACTGCTGAAAAAATCTTCAGGTTAAAAGGGCTGAAATGGATTATCATCATAATTTTCATAGCACTTCTAATCAAGCCGTCCATTGATGCAAAGGACAGGCAGTTTAACACGCAGTTTATCGGCTTGGACGTGGCAGGCAATTATATCAAGCAGCATTCGCTTCCGGGAGAAAGGATGCTTTTCCCAAGCCATCAGAGCTATGGAGTATTATGGTATGGTGATATGAAAGCTTATATGTTCCCTGATAATGCAAGCATTATTCCTTTAATGGAAGAAAATGTGAATGTGAGCTGGGCATTTGTCTATCAGTGGGGCTTTTCAATGCTCACTGACCAGCCGCAGGTTTGGGATTACATAAAAGACCATTACTCACTTGCGCAGTTCGGATTTGTCCAAAATCAGGGCTTGATATACATACTGCTGAAAAAAGGCGGTTCTTTCAACGCTTCAAACATGCAGGAAATCTCTGACAGGCTTAATGAGATTTTGCAGAAAACTCTGCCTTCAGATGTTAAATCACAGGAATACG
>CAYQKJ010000098.1:0-4102 GCA_964418195.1 uncultured Methanosarcinales archaeon
AGAATATATTAAATATAGTAAATATGGAAAACCCATTATAATTCCAGCGAAATATTTGGAAGATTTGGAAGATAAGTTAAACTAATTCTAAAGAGATATTCATAAAATTAAACATATGTTCAAAGAATTAAACATTCTGTCTCTTAAGTAAATAATTTCACTGTCTTATCTGACTTCTGCTCCATCTTCTATGTCTGCAGTCACGAAACCAGTTGCTGACTTTATCGGAAAGCCCTTGTACAAAAGCTTTTTCCCCTTAATCTCAAGCTTTATCTTTGCGAATTCCTCAATGGATAACTCCTCTCTTGAGTTTTCAAAATCATTGCATGACAATTCTTCGCCTGGCTTCCCATCTGCTTTTATCAGAACTGTCCTGCCGTCCTTTGAAGCTGCAAGCAGCATTCCTTTGCTCTCTATTCCCCTGAGGGTTTTCGGCTTTAGATTGCTGACAACAACTATGCTGCTGTTGAGGATTTTTTCCTTTGGAATAACGCCTCTTAATCCTGCAACCAGCTGCCTTTCCTCCTCTCCAAGGTTTATCTTAAGAACATAGAGCTTTTCTGCATTTGGATGGTCTTCTACAGAAACAACCTTTGCTATCTTCAGGCAGGAAGGGCACTTTTCTTTCTCCCTGGAATCTATTTTTTCAAAGAGCTTTATCTCCTTTTCTATTATGCCGCTGTTCTTGTTTTTCCAGTCAAGCTCTTCAAAGGCTTTCTCCTTGAAATTGAATAAATTACTAACCTTCTCAGACGCTTCAGGAGTGAACGGGCTTATCAGCAGTGAAATGTATCTTATGCTCTGCACAAGGTTGAATATCACTGCGTGCAATCTCGTCTTGTCCTTTTTTGCCAGCACCCACGGCTCTGTGATTGTGATATAGCGATTCGATTCCTTTATCAGCAGCCAGATTTCCTGTATAATCTTGTCGAGAGCTACTGATTTTATGTGCTCCCTGCAGTTTTTCAGCGCAGCAATTGAGGTTTCTCTCAGCTTCCTGTCATTTGCATCTTCATGATAATCCTTAGGAAGCGCTTCTGGAATTTTCTTGTCCAGGAATTTTACGATAAGAGCAGATGTTCTTGTCACCAGGTTTCCAAAGCCGTCTGCAAGCTCTGAATTTATCACTTTTGCAAATTCCTTCTCAGCATAGTTGCCGTCTGCGCCAAAAGGCACTGCCCTGAAAAGATAATACCTGGCAGAGTCTGCCCCGTATTTTGCCAGCTGCTCAACAGAGATTATATTGCCTCGTGTCTTTGATACTTTCTCTCCTTCAATAGTCCACCAGCCATGCACAAAAACCATCTTTGGCATAGGAATTCCCAAAGAAAGGAGCATTGCGGGCCATATCACGCAGTGGAACCAGATTATGTCCTTGCCTATCAGCTGGCAGTTTGGAGGCCAGAACCTCTTTTTTTCAGTTGAATCTTTTTCCTTATCACCAAAATAATAGTTTATTCCAGAAAGATAGTTTGACAAAGCATCAAACCATACATAAGTTGTGTGAGTTTTGTCAAGAGGGAATGGAATGCCCCACTTCAGGGTTTTTCTTGTTATGCTCAAATCCTTTAATTCCTCTCTTACTCTTGCAATAATCTCAGGAGCCCTGTTCCTTGGGAAGATGAAGTCAGGATTTTCTTCATAAAACTTCAATAATTGATTTCTGTACTTGCTGAGCCTGAAAAAATAGGATTCCTCCTTGATATTCTCAACAGCGGTTTTGTGCACAGGGCACTTTCCATCCACAAGGTCTTTTTCAAGATAAAAGGATTCGCAGGCAGTGCAGTATAATCCCTCATAAACATCTTTGTAAATATCTCCTTTTTCATTCACTTTTCTTATTATCTCCTGAACATTCCTCTCATGGTCAGAATCAGTTGTTCTTATGAACCTGTCATATTTTATATCAAGCTTAGCCCATGCTTTTTTGAACTCCACAGCCAGCTCGTCAACAAACTTTTTGACAGGCATTCCATTTTTTGCAGCTGTCTCATCTATTTTTTTCCCATGCTCATCTGTTCCGGTCAGGAAGAAAGTGTCATAGCCGTCAAGCTTGTACCATCTGTTGATTATATCTGCTGCAATTGTGGTATAGGCATGCCCTATGTGAGGAACATCATTTGGATAATAGATTGGAGTGGTCACATAGAATGTCTTCTGTGAGAATGTCTTCTGAGCCTTAGAATGCTGCACTGAATGACGCACTTCTTCTTTTGCTTTTTCCTTTGATGCACCTTCTTTTCCCTTTCCTTTTACGCCTTTGTCAGCGGTTTTTTTCTTCGAATCCATTTTAACACTCCTTGATATATCGTCCATAGCATTCAGAATATGCTTTTTTTAACTTTCTGGTTATGCTTTTTAACGATGGTTTATTATCAATGTCTTATTATAATGTTATATGATGTTAATATTATTATGATGTTATTTTGTTATGATATTAATGTCTTATTAATTTCTCATTATTCATTATTAACTTTTCATTATCTTTTGTTGCAGAAAATGGTGTGATTGCCTTTCATATAAAAATTTTCCTATTAACAATGAGCAATAAAAAAGAAATAGAATTCTTGCTCCGCAGTCTGCGAATAATAGCAGTATTCTATATAGAATGTTTTCTATTAAACAGTGATAAAAATAAAAACCTTTATATACCTCTTTTTTTTCTATAGATATTCTTGAGTAAAAATTAAAAGGCGAATACAATGAAAAAAGCCAAAAAAGTCCAGGCTGAAGAGAACCCCTTCTCAAACGTAATTTATTATGAATCCCCGGACTTGAAGGTATCAAACTTCATAAAAAGCAAGGGCTATATTATTGCAGACGCACACGGAGTTCCTGTTAATAAGCCTGACGATGAAGGAATTGGAATTCTAGAGCTGACTGGCTATCACAGAGCATTGCCCTTGTTTTTTGTCAAAAAGCGGAATAAAGCACTTAATATTGGCACTTTATTTTTTCGTGAAAAAGGAGCAATTATAAACAAAGAGTGGATTTTGGAAGTCTATGGAAGCGATAATATCCAGAAAATGAGAATACTTGCAGAACAGATTCAATCAGAATGCAACATTCACATTAATGTAAAGTCAGAGCAGGAAGAAGTAAGATATGAATCTGAGCCAGTGGGAGAGGCAGGCGCTTGTTTTGTTGCAACAGCAGTTTATACAGACCAAAATTGTTTGGAAGTCAAGGTATTGAGGGATTTCAGGGACAATGTTTTGATGAACAATCCTTTGGGACGAGCTTTTGTTGATTTTTATTACAGCGGTGCAGGTAAAAAGACAGCTGAATTCATAAAAGAGAAGGCGCCGTGTGCAATACCTCTAATAAAAAAGGGGCTGGATTTCCTGGTTGAGAAATATTCCTCAGACATTTATCAAAAAAGGAATGAATCAAAGAAATAATACTTATTTTTTTAATCTCAGCTTTGACTTAATATTTTTTTATTAGCCACGAATTATCTTAGCTATGAATTGTTATTTTCTCAGCTATGAATCATTATTCTTTTTTCCTTTCAATTCCTTTTTTAATACTTGAAAATGAAGCTAAAAGGATTTATGAGTTTTGGCTTTGAATAATTCTTTCCTGTAGCTATTAATAATTGTTATTGTTCTTTTCATTTCCCCTTTTACACTTGAAAAAGAAACGAAAGGTTTTTATGAAGTTTAGTTTTGAAAAATGTTTTTTTCTTGGCTATGAATTATTATTTTCCCCACATTTCCCATTTATTCACTATTCTTCTTCTTTCTTCACAAAAACATTTAAATATTGTATCTTCTCATTATAAGCTGTTATGAAAATACGCACAATATGCTCTGTATGCGGATTGAAGCTTGGAAAATTCACTTGCAGCTCCTGCGGCGCTCTCGTGTGCGAGGATTGCTTTGACGCATCAACTGACAAGTGCGTAAGATGCAGCAGAAAAAGGAGCATATTAAGAAGCATATGAAAAAATAAAAATTTATTAAAAAAGCTAAAAAGCTAATTTGAAACTGAGATGATTTTATGCTGAGTGAATTAGAGAGTTATGTTGATTGTTATACAAATTTATTGCCAGACATGTTGAAACAGCATGAAGGAAAATGGACTGTTTTTGCAGGAAAAG
>CAYQKJ010000099.1:0-4098 GCA_964418195.1 uncultured Methanosarcinales archaeon
TCAGCAGGCATTGCATTATTAATTGCATCATTAAATATCTATTTGCAGCAGCGCTTTATTTTTTTATCATGGTTGAAAAAAAATTTGTTAAGAAATTTGTTGAAAAATTTGTTGTTATGAATGAAATAGTTTTGAGAACCAAGACAAGGTTCCAGTTTTATCCAAGTTAAATTTTATTCTAGAAGCTCTTCATCCCTTGCGAGAAACTCTTCTTTCTTGACATCCTCGATTATGCAATGCTCCTGGGTTTCCTTGATTCCCATCTTCTGCAGATTTTCCTTGAAATTTTCCAGTTCAGACATCTCCTTGAAGACCATTTCAGCATAGAAGTCGTAGCCGTTGTTTATCCTGAGAAGAGTGTTCACATGGGGATTGCTCTCCAGGAAGCCCTTGAGCGCGTTCTTGTTGTTGTCGCTGCTCTTTATCATGAAATTTATCCTGAGATTGTAGCCGATCTTTGAGAAATCCACAAGCGTGGTGTATTTTTTTATTATCCCCCGCTCAAGCTTCGCTATTTTGTCAAATATCGTAGAAACAGGAATGCCTGTTTCCCTTGAGATGACCGCGAGGCTCTTCCTCGAATTTTTTCTCAAATGATTTAGAATAATCAAGTCTTTTTCTGAATGCTTTGGCATTGTAACCTCTGAAATCCTTGGAAATTGGTTTGATTGCTTAATTTAGCGGGTTATAATTTATTAGATTAGCATGATAAAGGTTTGATGGTGTGATAAAACCTCTTTATGAATGATAGGTAAATAATATTTATAAAATTTTACCAAAAAAACCTGAAAAGTTTTCAGAAATCTTATTTGTGAATAATAGATAAAAGCTAATAAAAATAGAAAAAAGAGCCAATAAAGATGGGGAAAATATGAAAAATGGAGAAAAAGAATCTATGCCAGTTTCTTAAGCCAACTTCTTAATCTTGTTTATTGTTATGAGAATTGCGCCCTTTGCTGGAAAGCCCTTGTGAATCTTTTTAACTGCTGAAGCCCATTTCCCTTGTGTAAAATATCTGGTAGTTCCCCTCAATTCGTAACCGACACAGTTTTTCTGCCAGTTCCTGCTCCAGACAACCAAAGCGACTTTATTGTTTTGCTTGATATTTTTTATAGTTTCTCTCATGTAGTTGTCTCCTATGAGCACCTGATTTTTAGAAATCACCTTTACATCTCCCACAGCAATGCAGTGAGGCTTTCCAGATTTGTCAATGGTTGCAAGTGCAACGGCATTTTGTTCAATAAGCTTTTTGATGTAATGATTTATTTCTGCCATTTGCCTCAAACCTACTATATCTCAAACCTGCTCATTACACCTGCTCAAGAAGTTTTAATGCCCTATCTCCCAATGCCAGGACAAATGGAGCCAGCTTTGGGCCTCTTTCCATGTTGAGCAGAACAAGATAACCTGCCTTAAAGAATTCTCTCGGCTCTAACTGAAGTTCTCTGCAGATGCTATAGAATTCCTCAAACAATGTTTTCTCATTCCATTTTTTCTTCTCTTCCTTCAATGCTTTTACAACCATTCTTATTGCCTGCTTCTGCTTTTCTGAAAGATTGATTGAAGGGCTGATTTCCTGCTGTAGCACAAACCTGGCTTCCTGCGGAGCGTAATGCTCAATCCAATATTTTGCCTTTTCAATCCTCTGCAGCAGCCTTTTCTTAAGCTCTTTTTTGTAATGCCCGGTCTTCTCCAGGCTTGAAATCATTCCCTTTTTGCCCTCAAAAATCTGGGCGATTATAGTTGCATGGGCAAAGCTCATTCCCAGTGGTGGCTCTGGCTTTATTGCGCTTATCTCATACAGTCTCTTGAAATGCTTTTCTTCTTTCTCATTTTCAAGCTTTGTCTCTCCAAAATAAATCCTTGCTGTCTCGTCAAACTCATCGTACAACTGCGGCAAATCCTTCCAAGAGAAGCTTCTTGTCTTCATAAGCCGCTTGTTGTAGTAGAATCTCAATAATTCAGGCTCTGCAACATTCAGCCAGTCTTTTGGATACACCACATTTCCTAGCGAAGCAGACATCTTTGCCCCGTCAATCATCAGATGTTCATAAAATATTGGCACAGGCATCGGAAAGCTGAAAACTTTCTCTGCAATCTCGCCGTTTATCCAGAATGCACTTGCTGGAACCTGGTATTCCTTTCCAGCCCCTTCTGAGCATATCTTCCATCTTGCCCATTGTGCAGCCCATTCTGTCTTCCACATCAGCTTTCCCCTGTCTTTGAGCGGGTCTGCAACTCCCTTATAGCCGCAGCCCTTTGCAGTTGTTTTTTCAAAATAGTAGTTTGAGCATTCGTAATGCACCAAGCCGTCTTTAACATCAATGACTTTTGTGGTAGATATCTTTCCGCAATTGGTGCATACAGGCACCCACGGGCTCCAGCCTTTTGGCAGAGGGTTTGCCCTGTATTTGTTCTGTATCTCCTTTATGACTTCAATCTTTTGCATTGCCTTCTTTATGTATTTCCTGAATTTTCCCCTGTCATATTCCTGCTGCATTGAATAGACTTTCATCTTGTCATGTATGAACTTCTTCAGCACTTTCATGTATTCTGAAACATGATGCTCTGCATATGTCTTATGGCATCCCTCTGGGTCCGGAATGCTTGTTATCGGCATGCCGATGTATTTCTCATAATCAGCTGGGACGCCCTGCGGCACTTTGCGCAGAGGGTCCATGTCCTCTGCAACCCAGATGAACTTTGCCTTAACTCCCAAATCCTTTAGGGCTCTATAAACAGAATCTCCTCTTATGGTATCGCTCAATCTTCCGATGTGCAGAACTCCTGATATAGAAGCAGATGTCTTCACAGTGAATTCCTTGAATTTTGGAATTGCCTTGTCAATATAGTCAAATTTTTGCCTTTCAACAATCTTTTTTGCAAGCTGGTCTGCCCAGAAGAGGGCTTCTTCCTCTTTTTCCAAATCCTCTTCCTTTCCTCTTTTTTCAGCAGGCATTTCTTTTTCCATTTTATCCATCATCTTTTCTATTTATTTCTCTCTTTTATAATTTTATCGATTTTTTTCTAACAAAACAAGGCAAATGAAAATTTATGAAAATTTATAAATCTTTTTGATTGTATAATTTTAATGATATAAATTTGAATCTATTTTTGTATTACAAGACAGCTTACAATATTAGAAGATAGCTTACAATATTAGAAGATAGCTTACAAACTAGACAAATATTTTTCCAAATCATTTGCATGAGACGTAACTACATCTTCGTATGTCTTTACTGCAGAACAATACCATTTAACAAAATCTTTTATTCTATTAAAACCTTCTTTTATTAGAAGTTCTTTGTTCGGCGTCAGTATGTATAATTCATCTTCAGAAGGTTCTTCAAAATGTATGGATACCCAGTCATGATCCTCACTAGGATTACAAGGCATTGCAAATTTCTTCCATGCAGTTTCGCTTACTCTTGAGTACCAGAGTTCTCTGTCTTTTTCAGTTAAAAATTGAGGTTCTCTTGCATTAAACTTTATATATATTGATACGAAACCATTGAAATAATATTTACTACGAACTGAGAAATCTCGGGTGGAAAGAGAAATGTCATAAAGTTCAGCGCCACTTAATTCTTTGTTTATGTCTGCGCCAAAATTTCTCACCCAATCTTCTAATTTTTCTGCTCTGTCTGTTTTTTCAACTAAGAATCTGCCCATATTTTAATTAGATGCAAAAAAATATATAAGTATTGCTGTTGCAGAAAAGATATATTGAAAA
Source organism: uncultured Methanosarcinales archaeon (assembly GCA_964418195.1). Lineage (GTDB taxonomy): Archaea > Nanobdellota > Nanobdellia > Woesearchaeales > 0-14-0-80-44-23 > CAYQKJ01. The sequence continues at coordinate 3,734 of CAYQKJ010000099.1, forward strand.
ATAATTAAATTCAAAAATGTGATTGAAAGATGTAATTCATAAATATATTTCTTCTAAAGAAGTCCCTTTTCCTTCAGCCCTTTTTCCTTTGCCCTTCTTCTGTAATCAGCATATTTGTCCTCTGGGCTGTATTTCGCAGGCTTCGGAGGAACTGTTTTAGCGCCGCATTTGGGGCATGCTTCTTTCATGGTGTATATCAGGCAATTCGGGCATTTCAGGATGTGGCGCATTTTAACCAACCTTCTACTTGCATTATTTGCCTATATTATTTTTCTTTCTTATTTTTCCTTCTTTAATTTGACTGTTGTTATTTGGCGTTGTTATTTAGTGTTGTTTATGATTCAATTGTTTGTTTATTATTCTTT
>CAYQKJ010000100.1:0-4063 GCA_964418195.1 uncultured Methanosarcinales archaeon
GAGACAGATATTTATTATTCTCTTCTCTTCTTTAAGAATAATTCGAGGACAGCTTAAATTTTTGGAACATGCACGAATTTCTGTAAATATGATTAATTTCTTGAAATTTCAGATTAGGTCGTTTCTAAATTGTTTCCAGAAACCTTTATATATCGGCACATTCAAACTGCAATCAAAATGATACTCACAGGAAATGAAATCCTCAAAGAAATAAGAAAAGGAAATATAAAGATAAAACCATTCAACGAAAAAGCTATAGGACCGGCTTCGATAGACTTGACTATTGACAATAAGATAAGAGTATTCAAAAACATAGATAAAGCGTTGAAAGTGACAGAAAGAGGAGATTATAAACAAATCACAGTTCTAAAGAAAATAGACGGCAAATTCGTAATAAAACCAGGGCAGCTCATTCTTGGAATAACAAAAGAGAAGATAACCCTGCCTGCAAACATATGCGGATGGCTTTATTCAAGGTCAAGGTTTTCAAGACTGGGGCTGATGGTGCACATCACAGCCCCTTTTGTGCAGCCAGGAGTTTCAAACAAGCAGGTTTTGGAAATATACAACGCAGGTCCTAATGATTTAATCCTGGTTCCTGGCGAAAGACTGTGCCAGCTCATTCTTCAGAGATGCGAGGGCTCTGCTAAGTACTCTGGAAAATTCAAGAATCAGGAACTGTGATTTAATTTTATGCTTTAATCTTTGCACTTTCGAGCTCTTATCATTTTTTCGTTTGCGGATTCTGGTTTTTTGAGGCTTTTTTATCTTTTTTTCTTTTATAATATCTTAATGCTATGAATGGAAAGACATTCCCTAGTCCGAATCCAGCTACAGTGCCGTATAATTGGAAAATTTTTAGATTGATTGCTTCAATAGTTAAACTGTTCAAATACGCATCCATTCCAACTCTTTTGACAAAGTACTGAACAGCCAGATTGACATAAGGTATTTTACCGGTGATGCTCCCAGCCAACCATCCAATTCCCTGCCCTATATAGCTTCCAACAAATGCGCATAGTGGTATTGCAGCAATAGCTATTATTGCTGAAATGTCAGCAGTGCCGGAACTTCCTTTTAGGAACGATGATTGAATTTTATGATACAAATCATTGAAGTCCTCTTTTGTTTTAAGAATTTAACTTATATAAAGTTGATTATGCTGAATTAATTATGTTATAACAACAATTATGCTATAACAACTATTGAAATAACTATTCGTCAGAACAAATTATTTATTTCCCCACTTTTCCAATGCTTTCTTCAATTCTGGATTGAGGTGTGCATAAGCCTTTATTGGATAGTTTATCTGCGTTGCAAAAATTGCCTGGCGCATTGCCCTTGCTCCTGCTGTTGTGCCGTCAGGATGCCCATGTATTCCGCCGCCTGCCTGTATCAGAATTTCTTTTCCCATCAACTGAATTAGTTTTGGAACCAGCCCGGGATGCAAGCCTCCTGAGCAGACAGCGAGCACAGGCTTTATTCTGCCCCACTCCTGCATCAGCACTTCCTGGTGCTTTTTCACATGTATGTTCTCAATCTCCCCCTCGATTTCCAAAACATCTACCTGCTTTCCTTCCATCTTTCCAACTGCGGTTCCTATGTGCATTGAATCTACTCCGATTAATCTCAATATTTTTGCAAGCGCCAGCATTGATATGCCATGCTTCTCATTTCTTGTTATTGCAGCATGCATCGCCCTGTGCGCATGAATTGCAACTCCAAGGTCTAATTCTCTTATTGTCTGAACTGCTGAAAATCCTGCTGTCAGCACATCAATCATTACAAACTCCCCGCCATGCCTTTTAACAAATCTTGCCCTCCTTATCATCTCTTTTGTTTCAGCGGTTATGTTTGGGAGGTATATCTTTCTCTCTCCAGTGTATTTTTCTGCCTGTTCTCTCTTTTTGAGTGTTTCAATAAGCCTCTTGCCAAAAGGATTGAAATGCTGGTCTGTAAGGTTCTCATCATCCTTGACAAAATCGCAGCCTCCTATCCACGCGTTATAGGCGACTTGGGCGTGCATCAAAGCATCAAGCCCCACTTTCGGTTTAACTATTGTCCCAAGAAGCGGCCTGTCCACAACATTCAAAGACTTTTTTATCTCATAAAATCCATATTTCGGCCCTGAGAATGATTTGACAATATCATGCGGAAAAGTGATGTCTAATAATCTCAAATTTTTCAGCACCTTCATTCCAAATATGTTGCCGGCAATGCTGCTCAATATCTGCGGCATGTTGCCAGGCTCAAAAAGTTCAGAAGAATATGCAATCTTCACAATGTGCTTCTTCCTGTTTATTAAAAAGATGTGCGGAGCGAGCTTTTTGGCAATATCGCTACTCATTGTTATAACATCTGTCCAGGTGCCTATTGAGGACTCTGCAGCAATGTGCTCAGCTGCCTTTTCCAAAGAAATCTTGTTCGGCTCTAAATAGAACTCGCATACAAGGTCAGTCTTGTTCGGAACATAGCCTATGTCAAGATATCCTGACAATCTAACACCTCTTTTTTTTTGAGCAAATTATATTAAATCAGTATGAATAAATTAACAAATAACTTAAATAAAAACCTGATAATATAAATTTTTCTTCTAAACGCAGTTTTTCTTCTAAATGCCTGCTGATTAATGGCTGAATTAAAACCAACAAAAACTAAAACTGGCATGCTCGATGACAATAAAAAAATCATTAATAACAACAATCGCAAATTAAAAATAAAAATTTAGTTTACTATCTCCGCCTTCTTTTCTTCAGTTTCTTTCCTATTTTTTCCTGCTGCCTGAATAAAATATCTGGTCTATCTTGAAGTCACCAGGCTTATAGCTGCCTGTTCTCTTCTCAGGCTTTGCCCCTTCGCCGCGCATTTTGGGACTTGATTCCTGTGGCTTATTGCTCTCTGAAGCTTGAGCTTGGCTTTCACCTTTTGATTCTTCATGATGTTGTGCTGTAGCCTGCATATGCAGATTCTGGGCATTAACCCTGCCTTTCAGCTCATTAATCTCTTTTCTTAGATTATTGATTTCAGCTATCATCTCATTCATCTTTGACTGGACTTCAGAAATCAAGTTTTTATGCTGGTTCAGCTGTGAAGATAATTTTTTTACATCATCTTCTTGAGGCGCTTTTGTCTCTCCACTCTCCTGAGACTTTGGAATGTTTACCTTGCCTTTTCCCTTCAGCATGCTCTCTGCCTGTGCTACAGCGTCCTGCATGTTTTCGGCAATCTTATGCTTCACAAGTTCTCTCGCAAGCGCTTCAACCTTTCTTACTTCGTCTATATTGTCCATAAAATCACCTTTTTTCATGCCCCTGTTATTCAATGACAGTGTTATAAGGCATTATTATGAGTGTTAATATTATGAGTGCTAATAACAGCGCAAAAACTCTCTCCTTTTTAATTTTTGTTTATTTTTCAGCTTCCTTTGCTTCAGCTTCTTGTGGTTCAGCGCTTTCTGCTTGTTCTTCTTTTTTGTCTTCTTTTAGTATTTCTGCTTCTTCTTTCTTTTCTTCATTTGTGATTTCTGTTCCTTCTTTTTTCTGTTCTTTCTTATCTTCGTGTGTTATTTTTGCTTGTTCTTCTTTTTTCTCTTGATTAACTTTCATAATTTCAGAAAGCGTTTTTTCTTTTTCCTCTGTTATGCTGTGGTCAAGCTTTTCTTTTTTTCCAATATAGCCATACATCACTTTTTCTCTTGCGATAATCTTCTTAGCAAGAGTCACAGAATCCTCTATGCTTGCAGCCAGACCATTGTCCCTAAGAGTTTTTGCTAGCTGATTTATTCTCTCTTGTTCATTAACTTCTTCTTTCAGCTTTTCAGTTCCCATTTTTATCTGTTAATATTCTCAGGAATAATATAAACTTATTATTAAAAAGCTTGAATCATTTTTAAATATTTTGTATAAATGAGGTGTTATAATAGATTTTGCATTAATTTTGTAAAACTATTATGAGAAAGAATGCTGTCAAATTATAGTGAAAATATAAAATAATAAATTAGAAATTCATAAAAATAAAAAATAAAATTATGGGAAAATTAAAATAATGAAATTATAAAAAATGA
>CAYQKJ010000101.1:0-4008 GCA_964418195.1 uncultured Methanosarcinales archaeon
TTCCGTTTGCTCTTGCGTGTCGACTGAGCGTAACCAGTCGAGCGTAACCAATTATGGGGCTGCCGTGACTTTCACAACCTTTTTTGATTTTGCGTCTGATTTTTGCGTCAGCAAAAATCCCGAGGAACGCGCACGCAGTTAAGCGTTCCGCATTCCGTCAACGCTTTTTTTCTTTTCGATTAACCCTTTTTTAAAGGGTTATTTTTTTCTTTTCGATTAACCCTTTTTTAAAGGGTTATTTGCTTGCAAAAAGGGTTGTTTTGAACACGGGTTGCATGCACCCCAAGCATGAGTGATAGCCAAGCTACACTACAGCCCCGCTCCTTAATCCGCTTTAAAGTTTGAACCTGCCATTATTTAAATTTTTGCAATATCATAATTTTGCCATATCATAAAATTTGGAATATGGTGAAATTATAGATAATTTTATAAAAAATAAATTTTTTATGATATTAAAATGCCAAATTTGAAGGATTACAAGAAAATCATCAGCAAAGAAATCATTGATGAAATTCATTCCAAGGCAGAAAAGCTCTCAGGAAAACACATTCTTTACATAAATTCAACCTATCAGGGAGGAGGAGTTGCTGAACTTCTTAACAGCGCCATTGTTTTATTCAATGCGGTTGGCGTTAATGTCGGCTGGAGAATACTCCATGGAAGCCCTGATTTCTTTTCAGTCACCAAGAAATTCCATAATGCCCTTCAAGGAGACAAGATAAATCTCTCGCCCAAGAAAAAGAAGATATACTATGAAACCAACAGAAGATTCTCATCCTTCACGCACATCGACCATGACCTTGTTGTTGTCCATGACCCGCAGCCTCTGCCCCTGATTGATTTTTACAAGAAAACTCAGCCATGGATTTTGAGGTTTCACATTGACCTTTCAAATCCGAATCCTGTTATCTGGAATTACCTGAAGCCTTTTGTGGAGAAATACGACCATGTTGTGTTCTCGCACGAGAGATACAGAAAAGACCTCAAAATACCGCAGACCATCATTTATCCGGCAATAGACCCTCTCTCAATAAAGAACAAGCCGGTTTCTGACAAGGCAGTGAACGCTTTCCTTGCAAAATACGGCGTTTACAGGGACAAGCCGATAATCTCGCAGGTTTCAAGGTTTGACAAGTGGAAGGACCCCATGGGTGTTGTCAATGTTTTTGAGAAGGTAAAAAAACAGACCGACTGCCAGCTTGTGCTTCTCGGAGATTTTGCCGCTGACGACCCTGAAGGGCAGTTTGTGTTTGCAAAACTGCAGAAAATAATTGAAAAGAGCAGATATAAAAAAGATATAACCCTTATTGTGATGGAAAATTCCTTCCTGGTAAACTGCCTGCAGAGGGCTTCCTCTGTTGTGGTGCAAAAATCATTGCGAGAGGGATTTGGGCTTACAGTTTCTGAAGCCCTGTACAAGGGAACGCCTGTTGTGGCTTCAAATGTTGGGGGCATTCCATTGCAGGTTATAGACAATGTAAACGGATTTTTGCATGAACCAACTGATGCAGAAGGGTTCAGCCAGAGCATAATAAAACTTTTGAAAGATGAGAACCTTAGAAAGGCATTCGGGGAAAAAGGAAAAACCCATGTTAAAAACAATTTCCTGATAACAAGGCTGATGATTTCCTGGATGAACCTGTTTGAGCAGTATCTGGTGGCAAAATAACAATTAAAAAATCAAGCGTTTTGAAAATTACAGACTATGGTACCTTAAGATAGGCACTTTTTCATCTCTAAATCTAGTATCAATAATTGCGAAACGTCCATTGAATAATGCTCCCGGATTTATTGTGTGCTGTCTATGCCTAAGTAATCTGAATGACGATGCATTTTCCTTCGGTTTGCGTATTACGACGCCTTTGATTGGGTCATTGTAAGCATAAACTGCCTCATGGTCGTGTCCTCTAACCATGACTTTGTAACCTTTTTCAGCCATAGCCCTAAAATTATCGGCATGGTCTTCCGGCGTTCTCAATCTTAACCAAAGATCTCTTATTCTTGAAGGGCAGTCTGGAAAACTTGACAAATCCCCGTCGTAAGCGCCGTGAACAATCACTGTTTTGTATTCTTTGCCGAATCTATTTTCATCCAGAAAAATTTTTACTCTGTTATTGGTACATCTGGGGTCTTTCGAATTGACTAGTCCATCAATATAATGATAGGCAGCATTATCACTCATCAATTCATTATGGAGTTCCCGACTGGTTTTTCCCTGCTTTCTTAATGCTCCAGAACTTATGTCAAAATTGTTTAGAATGGCATGGTCATGATTGCCAGGCACTTTAATCACGCTTTTTCCAGCTCTTTCATAATTTCTTTCCAGCTCAATGAATTGATGTATCGTTCTTGTCTGGTCAAAATCTCCTGTGCATATAAGCACATCAGGATTTTCATAATGCAAAGCAGATTCCAAATCTCTTAATTCTGTTCCGTGAACATCTCCAATTAGTGCATATTTCATTTTATCAAACTTTACTCATTCTTCAGCCAGTAGTTGTTTATCTCCAGTTCCTTCTTCAAGCCGCTTTCTGTGCTTGAGAATGTTATGTGGCAGCTGAATGGATGATAGTTCTTGTTGTCAAGGGATGCTATATTTATGTCCAGCTGGAATGATACCTTTCTCTTTGCAGGCAATGACAATACTGACAATCCATCATTTGCTATGACCGCATCACTGTAAGGCGTTTCCTCATACTGGTAGAACTCATGCTTCAGTATCTGGCTGCCAATTTTATATGTGATGTTTGTTGCAGTGTCTGTGCAGCTATAGCTTACTGTCATGTTTTTTATGTCATTGTTTCCGGAGTTTTCCAAATCCATGTAAATAGAGGCAGTGTCTGACTTCGCTATTTCCTCATGAAACTGGTAGATGTTGCCAATAACATAATCAGCCCTGTCATAGTCAACCTTCAATTTTATTACTGGAGAGATGCTGACAGCGCATGGGCAGTCAACTGGGCAGGTTTCGCAGGATTCCCCAAATCCGCAGACTCCGTTGCCGCACAATCTCGTGCAGTCCTTAGGGCAATTGTCTCCTGTCTCATTAAGCTCGCAGATTCCGTTTCCGCAGAAGCTCTTTACGCCGGTCTCCCCCTCAACCTGGGTTTTTTCCTGTTCAGTGCTTTCCTTTGCATCGCATACTCCGTTGAAATTCTGGTCAAGGCAGCAATCATTTCCAACTTTTATGTAAGGAGCATTGCAGACTATGCCCTGCTGCTTTGCGCAGCCGGAAATAAACAAAACTGCAAATGCTGTGAATATAAACATTGCAAGAATATTCTTTTTTTTCATAACCGCACCACCCCAAAACTTTTTGATATGCTTTTTGGTTTTGATATGTTTTCTGACAATCCAATTATTTAAAGGTTTGTGTTTTAAAAACTGGCAAATAAAATAGTTATGCAAATCTGCTCAGGGAAAAGTGTCTCTGCCATTCATAATGTTTTTTCTTTTGTAACCACTGCACAATATAAAACTTTATATTCTAAAATTCGCTGAGATAATAAGGGTGTCAATATGGCAAGCATAGATGATTTGTTGAACGAAAGGAAGCAGAAGGCCAAAGAGCATGGTATTTCTGAAAAGGCAAGAAAGATAGCTGAATTCCTTGGAACAGAATATATGACAGACAGCACATGCTATGAGAAAAAATCTTTGAATTATTATTTTTACTGCGAGCAGGGGCGCGTGTTCAAGGACGATAAGCTGAAGATAAAAGCATATCATAACACTGAGCAGCAGAAATTTGTTGAGATTTTCATGCGTGAAAAACTTGTGAAATCCTTTTTGTGCTTTAAAATACCTGAGTACCTCTTTGACAAGGTTTACAAGGAAACAGATGGAAACGTAAATATATTCAAGAGAGAGGATGAGTGGCTCGGGCATCTTGATAAGATTTACAAGGCAGCGCTGAAACTTGAGAAAGAAGCGACAATGGCAGGAAAGAAAGCGCAGCCAGAGCAGAATGAAAGGGAACTCAAAGACAATTTTGGCATAAAATAAGAG
>CAYQKJ010000102.1:0-3936 GCA_964418195.1 uncultured Methanosarcinales archaeon
CTTTTACAGTTTCTCTTTCTAGTTTTTTATTTTTATTTTTCGGCAATGGATACTTATAGACTTTTCCTTTATAATTCCTTAGGACAATTCTGTCGTATTTCTTTCCTTTTGCTCTCCACTTCACAACGTAGTTTGCGTTAACTGGTATCTTTCCTCCGCCTCCAGGTACATCTATGACATAAGCAGGAACTGCCATCCCTGATGTGAATCCTCTTAATGCTGTCATTATTCTCATTGCTGTTTCAATGTCTGTCCTGAAGTGGTCTGTGCCTCTCACAATATCTGCCTGATAAAGATAATAAGGCTTAACCCTCATTACAAGCAGCTGTTGCATGAGTTTCTTTATTGTTTCTGGATCATCATTTATATCTCTGAGCAAAACCGTCTGGTTGCCTAAAGGAATGCCTGCATCTGCCAGCATCTCGCAGGCCTTTCTGCTTTCTGGAGTTATTTCAGCAGGATGGTTGAAATGCGTGTTAATGTAGAGTGGATGGTATTTCTTCAGCATCTTGCAAAGCTTCTTTGTTATGCGCTGAGGCAGTGAGCAGGGCATTCTCGTGCCTATCCTGATTATCTCAACATGCTTTATTTGTCTTAACATCTTCAGTATTGTTTCAAGGATTTCATCATCGAGCATGAGAGGGTCTCCACCTGACAGCACAACATCTCTGACTTTCTTGTGTTTTTTTATGTAGCCAATGCCTTTTTTTATCTGTGCCATGCATATCTCTTTATTGACGTCTCCAACTCTTCTCTTTCTGGTGCAGAACCTGCAGTACATGCTGCACTGATTCTCAATAAGAAACAAAACCCTGTCGGGATACCTGTGGGTCAATCCCTCGGTAGGACTGTCTATTTCCTCATGCAACGGGTCTTCGCTTCCCACTTCATCGTGCAATTCCCTTATGTCCGGAATGCACTGCCTCCAGATTGCATCCCTTTTTTTCTTGATAAGGCTCAGATAATAAGGATTAATCCTCATAGGATATTTTTTTGTAACTTCCTTAATATCTTCCAGCTCTTTCTGCGTAAGGTTGAGCCTTTCAGCAAATCTTTTCAGATTTCTCTCGTTGACAGAATTTCGCAAAAGTTTCTTCCATTCTTCCATTTACACATCATCTTTAAGAACATTCATAAAGAAAACTTGTTATGTTTTACTAATTTCAATCCTCCTATTATCACGCTTCGCCAATACATTTTAATAATTTTAACCATATAATGGTTCGCATAATGGTTATTTTATACTAGTTGAAAGTTTATAATTAAATATTTTTTGTTTTTGGAAAAAATATTTTGCAGAAAAAGTAAAAAAGTTGCTAAATTGGAAGTTCTGCTGGAATCAGATGCCATGTTTCTTTTCTTTTTCCATTTCATTTTTGTATTGTGAGTCAACAACTTCTTTTATCTTCTTTGCCTTTTTTTCTCCTACGAGCCTTGCCTTTCTCAGCTCTTCCTCAGAAGCGTTCATTATTTCTCTTACTGAGCCAAATTGCTCTAAGAGATTCCTGGCAAGTTCGCTTCCTATGCCTGGAAATGAAGATATCAAATATTCCTGCTGTTCCTTCAGTCCCGAAAGCTTTTTTTCAGGATGCATCTGAAAACTATTGCTTTTATTCAGCTGCTCTCTCCTTGCTATTAATGCAAGAAGCGCTGCTGTCTCCCTGAAATTCTTTGTATACAGAATCGGAATTCCATAATCAACTGTGACTGTCGCAAGCATTCCCCTTATGGCATTGGGATGAAGATTTCTCACAGAATAAATGTCTTCCTCGCCTTCTATTATGAGCAGAGGCCTCTCATATTTCTCCTTCATGTTGCGCATCTGGCTTAAGAGCCTGCCATCTATTATTGAGTCGACAAAATCAGCCACCTTCTTTATCTCAACAGCAGCCCTGTCGCTCAGCACATAATCTGCGATATCTAGATCTTCCATTATAATCTTGATGTCTGAATTTGAGAGCTCTCTCAGCAAATTTGATGATTTTTCCCTGTGGTCTACTATCATCTTTATCTCATCTTTTTTCTGTATGAAATCTTTTAAGTTCGCATCATGCTTCTTTCCAAATTCACTAGGGCTTATCTCTGCTCTGCTCTGAAGCCCTTCAAGATTCAGCGCTTTTCTTATATCCTCAAGCGTGTGCCTCATCTTCTTTTCCTTGTGAAATGCACTCCACCTGTATGCCTCATCTCTTGTATTTTTTGTAACAAGCACAACAACCTTGCCATGCTGCTGCCTTCCTGTCCTTCCCCTTCTTTGTATGGTCCTTATAGCAGAGGGTATTGGCTCATAGAATACCACCAAATCAACTTGCGGGATGTCAAGCCCCTCCTCGCCAACAGAAGTTGCTATCAAAGTGTTGAATTCTCCTGCTGAGAACTTTTCAAGTATGAGCTTCTGCTCTTTCTGGTTCATTCCAGTGTCTTTCTTCTTCATCTGCCCCACAAAGATATTGGCACTGACTTCTGGAATTGTTTTCAGCTCTGATATTATCTTTGTTGCAGAGTCCCTGTATTGGGTGAAGATAATTATCTTGATGTCTTTCTTGTTGCTGACTTCTCTGGCTATTATTTCATTCAGCTTCTCTATTTTAGGATGCTCAATCCCGTTTTCGTAGAGAATTTTTGTTTTTGCAACTGCAGACCTGAAGTTCAAATCCACCATCAGTCTCTTGACTGCCTTTACCTTGGTATTTTTTGATGCCTCATCCAGTTTGTTGAAATATTGCGTAAGCTGGCTTATGCCCTGGGTTTCTAAAAGCTCAATTGCATGCTGCACCTTCATTGCCTCAGCTAAAAGCGAGACTGCCTGCATTGCCTGGAAATCCTTCTCTCCTGATGAGAGAGATGCATGAAGCTGCGCCTGTATTTCAAGAAGGTCCTTCTTGCTTATTCCCGTAGATATTTTTCCTATGAAGCCCTTCCTATTCACTGCTTCTATCTTTGAGTTGAAGCAGTCAACAAGATATTTTCTTATCTGAAGTAAATCTGGAGATAGCTGGACAGGAATCCATTCTATATCTATTCTTTTTACATATGGTTTTACGTCAGGGTCGAGCTCTGACCTTATCTCAACTGCTTCTATGAAAAGGTTTTTGCACACTTCCTTTATCTTCTCAACAGAACTTCCCGGAGATGCTGTTAGCGCAAGTATTCTTGGAAATGCTGCTTTTTTGTCATAGGTTTTTGCTATGAAACCATAAGAATAATCTCCAACTGCCCTGTGAGCTTCATCGAATATTATCAGGTTTACCTCTTTCAAATCGATTTTTCCTGAAATTATGTCGTTTTCCAAGCCCTGCGGAGTTGAAGATATTATTCTCAAGTTTTTCCAAAGCTTTTCCCTCTTTTTAGGAGACATAAAGCCTGTGAAGACAGCCATCTGATTCTCGTCAAGAGTTGTGTGCTTTTTGAATGACGCCAGATGTTGCTCTGCTAAGGGCCTTGTTGGCGAAAGCATAAGCACTTTTGAGTTTGGAAAATCATTCAACCTCTTTATTGCCAGCATAACTGCTATTGCTGTCTTTCCAAGCCCGGTAGGCAGCACCACGAGAGTGTTTTTCTGAGTGGCAGTTGAGAAAATTGTCTGCTGATAAAGCCTTGGGACAAAATCCTTGAGAAGGATTATGTCATTTATTTTTCTTTCATGAACGTCACCAGCAGCAGTTTTATTATGCTGATTTGATTCATCTCTCTTCAATTCATTTTCCTTATCAGATAACTCTTCTGACATATCTTGTTCTCCCATTTTGTCTGAGCTATGCATTGTGTTGTTTACTTTATTGTTATTATGTTATTCATTGTGTTATTTATTCCCTTCTGTTATTTGTTCAAATTTTTTATTGATTGTTAAATTTTTTATGTATTATTCATTAATCATTATTAGTTAATCATCATCAGTTAATCATCATCAGTTAATCATCATCAGTTAATCATCAT
>CAYQKJ010000103.1:0-3907 GCA_964418195.1 uncultured Methanosarcinales archaeon
ATCTCAAAATGATTTATTTTTATTTTAATGTGTCTGACATAATCTATTTCTGATGAATCTATTTTTAACACAATTTATAATGCCATCTTGATTGTTTATTTATAATATTAACTTTGATTGTTTTTATTAACATTGTCAACAGCATTTATCTTGTTTCAAAAAACAAAAATTTATAAAAAACATTATTTTCTTTAAATACATGGACACTCTAACAAAATTTGATATCGTCAAGAGAAATACCCAGGAAATACTCACAGAGGAAGAGCTCAAGCTTTTGCTTCAGGAAAAAGGGCAGAAATCAGCATACTACGGCACTGCCACCACAGGGCCTGTGCATATTGGCTATTTGATTCCTCTGAGCAAGATTTTTGATTTTGAAAAGGCAGGCATAAAAACCAAGATTCTTATTGCTGACATACACGGTGCGCTTGATGATTTGAAATCAAAATGGGAGGAGCTTGGGCTGAAGGCTGAATACTACAAGAAATGCATGGAATATGCTTTTCCCTGGGAAGAAAAGCCGTTTTTTGTCAAGGGCTCTTCATTCCAGCTTGAAAAAAACTATTATCAGGATGTTCTCAAGATGTCTACAATCACCACAATCAACAGGGCAACCAGAGCTGCCTCTGAAGTCACAAGGATGAAAGAGCCGAAAATAAGCGAGCTGCTCTATCCGATATTCCAGGCACTGGATGAGGAATACCTGAAAGTTGACATCCAGCTTGGAGGCACTGACCAGAGGCACATCTTTGCATTTGCACGAGAATATCTCCCGCAGATTGGATACAAAAAAAGGGTTGAAATAATGACTCCTCTCATCGCATCGCTGCAGGGTCCTGGCACAAAGATGAGCGCTTCTATTCCGGAAAGCCACATAAAAATCTATGATTCTGAGGAAGCGATAAAGAAGAAGATAAGCAAGGCATACTGTCCTGAAGGCATAATTGAGAACAACCCGATACTTCAGATTTCAAGATTCCTGATATTTCCTTTAGAGGGAAAGATGCTGGTTGAGCGCGATGAAAAGTTTGGGGGCGATATTACTTTCAACAGCTATGAGGAGCTTGAAAAAGCTTTCAAGGGCAAGCAGCTTCACCCGATGGACCTGAAGAACACAGTCGCGAAGCATCTTACAGCAAGGTTCAAGAAAGCCAGGGAGTATTTTGATAAGAACAAGGACATGCTTGAAAAACTAGGCAAGAACTTCCTTCCATAACTCTAATTTCCTTCCATAACTCTAATTTCCTTCCATAATTTTACCATCTTCTTCAGAATAGAAAAATTTATATTTTAATGTTACTTTTAAGTACTAAAGATTTTTATAAAGTATTTAATCTGATGATGGTTTAAATGATGATTTAAATGAATTTAACAAAAATAGCCCATAGCTTTGGATTAACACAAGAAGAAAGAAAAGAGCTATCTGACATACTCTATGAAACAGGTGTTGTGGAATCAAAAGACTACCATGAACCATTCTCAATAATATGCCCGTGCCCTATGCCAGCTGTGCCAGAGTGCGGTTTTATACAGAGAAAATATGCAGCAGAATACAACGTACATCTCAAGGGAGAGAAAAAATCTTTAAAGTTAAACAATGAAGAACTTTTCAATAAGGTCAATGTGGGAGACAAAATCAAAGTCAGCTATAAGGAAGTGTATGCAGGGATTTATGATTATGTGCCTCCAGATTTCTTAGAGAAAAAACTGATTGACGTAATTCTGAGCGGCTATGAGTACATAAGTGCAGAGAAGCTATAAAGATAGGTGCAGAAAAACTATAAACGCAGAAAAAGATTATAAACGCAGAAAAATAAGTGAGGAACAGGAATCTGTGTTGCTCATTTTAATTACCTCCACTTTCTAATGCTATTAATGTGAACTTACGCTCATATTTAAACATTGTTTATACTTCAAGTCAGATTGAAGTTTCAAGTCAGATTGAAGTCAAATTTTATGGCCAGATATACCATGAGAGGGCGCCGAATGCGCATAAGGCAGAGCCGGCATAGAGAGGCCAGTTTATCTCCTTCTTCCGCGAGATATAGAGCAGCGGGGCAGCCAGCACCACTTTGTGTATATATGTGCCTGCTCCCCCGAAAGTCCCTATAAAATACCTGACGAGAACGTTCATCTCTGTCTCAGCCCCATATGCACTTATGAAGTGTGAGGTTATGTATGCATCTGCGATGCATGTGCCTGCAAGCAGCGCTGTGCCTATGCAGAAGCCCTTGTTTTTCCTTATGAACTTTTCTGCAGAATCTATTATATCCTCAAGTCCCATCTATCCACCAACCTTTGTTCAATTTATTCTGGATTTTTTTGGGTGGATAAATATTTTTCTGTAGAGATTGTTCTATATTCAGAAGTATGTTTCTTTTCAGTTGTTTTATCCTCTAACAATCCTTAAATACAAGCTTAATCTGAATTAAAGATTATGATAGTCGTGGATGTTGAGACAACTGGACTGAATCCTGAAAAGAATTCAATACTCAGCGTGGGCGCCCTTGATTTTGACAAGCCGCTAAGCCAGTTCTATGGGGAGTGCAGGATTCGGGAAGGCGCGCTGGTCAGCCCAGAAGCCCTGAAATGGAACGGCTTCACGCTGGAGCAGATTGTGGACAATAAGAAAAGAACATTGAACGCGTTGCTCTTTGATTTCATGAAGTGGGCTGAGGGCTGCGCTGACTTGACGCTTGCAGGCGAGAATCCCAACTTTGACAGGGATTTCCTGAATTACTCATTTGCAAAATACAGCTATGATTTCAGGATTGGCAGGCGGACAGTGGATTTGCATTCCCTATGCTATGCCCATCACCTAATGAGAGGGCTCACCCCGCCTTTAACAAACAGAAATTCACAAGTGAGTGGAGACATGACACTTGAGTATGTAGGGCTTCCAAAGGAGCCGATGCCGCATAATGCCCTCACAGGCGCAAAGATGGAGGCAGAGGCGTTCTCAAGATTAATTTACGGCAAGATTCTCCTGCTGGAGTTTAAGAACTATTTTGTGCCGGATTACCTGAGATAACGGCACAAAAATTCGCCAAGAAGCTTACCAAGAATTATAATTACTTCTTAGTAGTTAAAAATAGAAAGATTTATAAAGTTAAAGAGTTGACCTCTGATTCTCTTATATTGCAAAAGATTTATGAAAAAATATTTGGAAGCAATCAAAATGGGCTCTCTAGAAGACAAAGTTCGTGAAGGATTCATAAAACAGGAAGCAGAAGATATGTATGGGTATATGCAAACACCGGAATTTCAAGAGGATTTTAAAAGCTCTATTGACGTGTTTAATAAAACCATAAGGAACTCTGTTGCAGAGTTAACGGAAAAAGGCAACCTTGGCAGGTTCAAGAAGTTTCTTCTACAACAAATGATTTTTATGGCAGAAAAGCAAGCAGATAAGCTAAAGAACACAATATCTAATCCTAAAAAACTGAAACAGATAGCTTATGACATTATCAAAAAAACTGATTATACCACAGAAGGAACAGGCTTGAAATTCGAAACCATGTATAATGAACTAAAAGAATCTGGCAAAGTTGGAAATGCGACTCTAGAAGAATTCAAGAAAACATATGAAAAGATACTGTATTCCGCAAATAAGAGAAAGAAGATGATTAAGGAATTAGTAAAAATTGCAGAAAATGAGGGAATTGAAAAAGCGCTGACAAAAGAAGCAAAATATAAAGCGGTAAGAGAAGTATTCCCGACACCAGATGAATACATTAGCTGTTATGAAAATGCGCTAGAATCAGTATACCAATTATTTGATAATTTGAACATAATTCTGGCAACGGAAGGAAAAAGTGGACAGACGATTACCCCAATCATCTCTGGACTTCAGGAGAGTTTTAAAAAATTAATGGAGACCTCTGATAAATATAGAAAAGAGCACTTG